>JANOZA010000465.1:0-9151 GCA_031429155.1 Verrucomicrobiota bacterium
GACTTCTCGATGAACGCGCACGCACGGTCGCCAAGCGCGGGCAGGATGCCTTCGAGCTTCCAGCCCGCGAGTGCCGGGCCGGGCAGGCTGGCCTGATTTTTCGCCAGCGCCGCTGCCGGCAGAAACTCGCCCGGAACGCCGACGGTGCGGTCGTTCTCGATGAAACAAAACGGCGGCCAGTTCGGGACATCGGTGCCGAAGTATTCATCGAACCCGCGCGTCGTCGGCCCGCCGCCGATGGGCTTGGCAAAATACTCGCGCCACGCCGCGCGATGCTCGTCCGTCGCAATTGCCGCCGTCACCCCGCGTCCATCGCCAAAGAACTTCCGCTGTTCCGCCGGCACGTTCCAATCCCAGCCGAGGTGCCATTTTCCCACCATGCCCGTGCGATACCCGTGTTGCTTGAGCAGGCTCGCGAGAGTGACCCGATCCGGCGCGATGAGCGGCTTTTCGAGATAGCCTACGATGCCCGCCTGCAATCGCGTGCGCCAATGATACCGCCCCGTGAGCAGCGCGTAGCGCGTGGGCGAGCACACGCCGCTCGACGTGTGCGCGTCCGAGAACCGCATCCCGCTTTTCGCGAACGCGTCCATGTGCGGCGTGGGAATTTTCCCGCGCTCCGGGTTGTAGCAGCGCACATCGCCATAGCCGAGATCATCGGCGAGGATGATGAGGACGTTGGGGCGGGTCGCAGGCGTTTCGGCGGAAGCCGCGGCAAGCAGCACCAGCGAGAGAATGGCGGCTATCAGGGCTTGGTTCATGGCGGCTTTGGGAAGTGGTGACGCACCGGTCTGCTATTTGGCGGCGGGCCGTGCCTTGAAATCCGCGAGGCTCACCAGCGTCGGCGTAGCGGTGCTGGATTCGATGTCGGCTATGACTTTGTCGAACATCGCGAGATGGTCGGCGGAGACTTTTTTGACGGTGGCGAGATAAGTGCGGGCTTCCTGCAATTTCGGCAGCAGCGGCTTGGCGTTTGCGCCGTAGCGGGCCAGGTAGGTGAGGCAGTCCTTGGTGCGGTTTTTCTCGCCCCAGCGGTCGGGTTCCATCACGGAGATGCACAGCGCCATGCCTTCGCGGATTTGCAGGCGCGAGAGCAGGTCGAGGCCGGCGAGGCGGATGTCGTCGCCGAACATTTCGTTGCTCGGCGCGAGTTTTTCGACGGCTTTGACGATGCTCGGCAGGAGCGCGACGAGTTCGGCGTCCGAGAGGTGCGTGAAGGTTTTGCGCACGGAACTGCGCGGGATGCTGTCCTCGTGCGTGAGCAGCGTCTGGAGCGCGGGGATGAGTTTGGCGCGGTCCACGCCGTCGAGCGATTCGGCGAGGATGCTGCGCGGGCCGCGCTCGCCGGGAAAGGGGGAGAAGAGAGCGAAGCTGGCGGAGCGCGCTGCCTGGCGGCGCGGGTCGGCGGGGTTTGTGCGGACGACGAGAGCGAGCAGGTCGCTGACGCTGGCTTTGCGCGCATCGGGGCCGAGTTCCGGCAGCGCTCTGGCGGCGAGGCACTGAATCCACGGGTCGGAGTCGGTGAGCAGCGCGCGGAGTTGCGGCGCGGCGGCATCCGCGCGAGGGCCGAGCTCGCCGAGGGCCTCGATGGCTCCGTAGCGGGCGTCGCGATTTTTGCCCGCGAGCATTTTCAGCAGCGCGGGAAGGTGGGCGTCTTCGCGTTTTCCGAGCGCGGCGGCGGAGCGTCCACGCACAAATGGCGACCAGCTTTCGAGGCCGGCGAGCAGTTGCTCGGTGGTGCGCTTTTCGTAGCGGTTCTCGTCGCCCTTGTAAGTGTAGTCGCGCCCGGCGGCGATGACGGCGGCGGTTTGCGCGGCATCAAGCGGCGGGACGGTGAACGGCTTTTTGCCAGTCAGGCGCAGGTTTTTCAGCGGCATCGCGTAGCCGAGCAGGTATCTGCCGCTGCAGTCCCAGCCTTTGTAGCTGCCGTGCTCCTCCTCGCCGACGGGCGAGCCTTGATAGTGGAACTTCGTGTCCCAGCCGCGCGCGAGGTCGTAATACCAGGCGTGTTCTTTCAAATAAGCCCCTGTCGTGAGCGGGCCGCAGCGCGCGACGCCAGAGAGCGCCCAGAGCATGTTGAAAAAATTGCCCGTGTGCCCGCGCTCACGCTCGCTGTAGGCGGCGGCGGACATCTTCGCAAAAAACTCCGCGGCCTCGCGGTCGCCGAGCAAGTCGAAGTACACGGCACCAGCGGCGCACTTGCCGTTGTCCTCGTGCGCGGGGAACGGCTGGTGGTCGCCGTAGGGCACCGCGCCTTTATTTACAAACCAGCGCAGCATCCTCGCCGACTTCACGAGCGCATTGTCGAGGTCCGCGTGTTTCACACCCGCCTCGCGTGCGAGCGCCATACCGATGCTGAGCGAGAGCCCCGGTGCGTTCATCGCGCCGTAGCCTTCAAGGTTCACGCCGTTCGGTGAAAAGCGATGCCCCCAATTCCCAACCGCGCTCTGCCCGCGCGCCGTCTCGAGCGCGAGTCGTTCCAGCCCCGGCAGCACCGACTTGTCGCCGGTGGCCATCACGTATTCGGCAAGGAACATCATCACGTAGCCGTAGGACCAGGAGACGTAACCCTTGTCGGTAAAGTCCGCCGCCCACTTCGCCTCCTTTTGCAGAAGCGGCATCCACTCCTTGTTCCCAGCCGCCAGCAGCGCCAGCGCGTTGCAGCCGCGCACGATGCCGTGCATCCCCTTGCCGTAATCCGCCGCGCCCATGCGCTGCACTAGCGATGCAACGCCCAGCTCGTAAATGCGCTTCGATTTCGCACACGCATACGGTGCGGTGGCGCTGTAACTGCCGAGCACCGGCAGCTTCACCTCCACCGTCTCCGTCTTCCCCGCGCGCCAACGCAGCAGCGGCAGCTTGCCGCCGCCCTTCTCCGATTCCGCCGTCGCGATGGCGTTGGCAAAAGCGATACGCGCATCGCCGGAAAAATTCTTCCCCTCTACGCCGAGAATGACATCGCCAGTGCTCAACACCACAGCCGCTGGCGAGCCCGTCGCCACCGCCGTCACGAGAATCTGACGTGCTTCACCGGAGTGTCCGTTAGCGGTGAAAATCCACCCGCGCGCGCCGGTCGGCCCGAGCGCCCAGTCGTGCGGCGCGTCCTTTGCGACGGTTTCGCCTTTGGTGAAATCCGGCGTCGGAAGGGCCGGCCCCTTTGGCGCAGCAAAAGCTGGAACCACAGCGGCGAGAAGAACGAGGAGTGTTGGAAATTGTTTCATGGATTAAAGTTTCTGCTAGTAATTTTCTTTTCAGGGGGCGTTGGATTCGGGATCGGAATCCCGTACATCCACTCAGTCTATTTGAGCGCTCGGTAATTCGCCTCAGCGAAGGCCCTGCCGATAGGTGCCATGATCTTGGCGGCGCCGAGATAGTGATAGCCTCCGTTGGAAGCGCCTTTCAGGAGTTTCCATTCCGCTGGCTTGTAGTTCTTCTCCATATGCTTCATCTTATTCTCCCAAGAGGTATCCTTTTCCTCTTCCACTTTGGCATTCACATCCGGCCAGTAAGATTCCATCCGCATTTTCAATGCGGCCAGTTCGTCGTCCCAATAGGGCGCGGTGCGGACTGCCATTATGTTGCTCTTGAATTCGGGTAGCGATGCCACTGCCATCTGGGCCTCGCGGAAATACTTCTGCGTGCCAGGCTTCTTGTCCTCCTTCTCTCCGCCGATGCCCATGACTCCTATTACAAAAGGCATTTTCGGTGAATTCAGGTCCTTCCGAAGGTCGCGAATGAATTGCGCCAGCAGTGTCGAATACAGATCGTAGCCGCCGGGTTGTTCGCATTTTTCATAGGTCCAGTCTGAAACGAGGTCGTTAAAACCCTGGAACCATACGAATCCGGCGATCTCGTAACCTTGGCTGGGATCGTGTTTCGGCACGACTCTCTTGATGTCGCCAATCACCATGTTCACATGGTTTATCATCATGCGGTAATAGACACCCGTGGCTTCGTTCTTAGCGGCTTTGCTTTTCTCTATGTCGTCTCCCCGCACCTTGAACTTGTTGAGTTCAAAATCGCTCCAAACGTAAGGCCCGGCACCAGGCGGGCGGAAATCGGTGTGCAGGTTCTTGCCACCCCACGAGGTCTTGATGATCAGGATCGGTTCGTTGAGCGCCTTCTCCATGTAGATGCCGAACGTGAACTCAGGCCCAATTGATTCCTTCGAGGCACCGAAGCCGCTAGTCAGTTTGCCGGCTTGTTCGGTGGTGTCGTCATCCGCGCAGCCGATGGAGGAAATCCAGACCTTGTCGCAGATTTTCGGTTTGCCGTCGGCGGTAAGCATTTCCTTGAGGATCGGAGCGGTCTTTCGATCGTCTGCCATGGCATCGAAGGTCGAGACTTTGACATGCCCCTGCATATTCGACTGCCCAGCGAGGATGAAGACTTTGAGCGGCTTGGCGGCCGCTTGGGCGGAAGCGATTGAGGCCAACGTGAGGAGGAGAATTACGGCGAGGTGTTTCCTGTTCATGATTGTAGGAATTTGGTTTTTGGACGCGGCGCGGTCGAGTTTCACTTGGGGAGGAGTTCCGAGAACGGGATGTCGCGGGAAAGAACGACCTCGCCGTCCAGCCCGCAGACTTCGAGGCGAAGCATGGGGTCGGGGCCGTCCCACTTGACCCGCATGAGGCCGAAGTTGGAGCCGGTGTAGGGACGTTCGTGGAGACGGTGACGATTGGGCTGCGGCTTCTTGGGGACGGTTGGTTTGGGCTCAGGCTCTTTGGCGCTGTCCTCCTTGGGCTCAGGCTTCTGGGGTATCGGCTGGTTGAGACCGCTCGTGGTCAGATCATAAAGCGGATAGGGAGCACCGTCGGCGGGCGTCAACGCGGAGAGTTCGGCCATGTGGCGGTCGCCGCTGATGACGAGCACGCCCTGTGACTGAGTGCGACGGAGGAGTTCCAGGAAACGGGTGCGTTCTTTGGGGAAATTTGCCCACTTCTCAGAACCGTGCTCGGTCGAAATCAATTGGATGCTGGAAATCACCACGCGGATTTCAGCGGGCTCGCGCAAGCGGCGCTCGAACCAAGCCCACTGCCCCTCACCGAGCACGGTCGCACCCTCGTCTGTGTTCGGGATGGTGACCTTGGGTTTGGCTGGATCTTTTTTGAGCGGCGAGCGGAACATCCGGGTATCCAGGAGAATGAGTTGAACGCGTTGGCCCGCCGGACCAAATGTCACGCAGTCGTGAATGCCTGGCGTGGTGCGCCGGGGCGAAGTGGCCGGCACTTGGAAGAAGTCGCAAAACTCCCTTTGAGCCGCCGCCGCGCCGGCAAAACCGGCACCCCCGTCGTTGATGCCGTAGTCGTGATCGTCCCACGTGGCGAACAGCGGCGTGGTCTGGCGGAGCTTGGCGAAGCCCGGCATGGCAGCGAGCAAGGCGTATTTATTACGGAGCACAGCCGGATCGGAGGAATCGCCGTAGATGTTGTCGCCGCAGAGTACAAAGGCATCGCAGCGGGCGGCATTAATGGTGTTCCAGATTGGTTGAGGCCGTTCTTGCCGGGCGCAGGAGCCAAAACCGAGCGTGGTGATGACGAGTTCCGATCGGGCCGAGACCCGGTCCGGCGCGGCCGCGTGAAGCGGGTTTGTTTCGGCGGTGGAATCCGCCCCGCGCACCCTAGCCAATAAATGCAGAGTGATGAGGGCGACGGAAATTCGGCCAAGGTGTTTCATGGTGGCGTCAATTTTTGCGGCCTGATGGCTCCTTCATCATCGTGAGCGTCGCTTCCGCAAACGCCTTTCCCATCAGCGCAAAGGTCTTCGCGCAGCCGAGGTAGTGGTAGCCGGCGTTCGATGCGCCGCGTGTCCATTTGGCGGCCTCCTCCGGCGAAATCACCTCGGCCTCATACTTCTTCAGATACTCCTTCTGCTCCGCCTCGGTCATGGTGCCGTCCTTGTTCGGACCGTTCTTGCTTTTGTTTTTGAGCGTGGCGGCCATCCCTTTGATCTTTCCGCGCTTCTCCTCGATGGCGGCTAGTTCGTCGGCCCAGAACGCTGCGGTGGGCACGGCGGCAACGTTGCCGTTGAACTCCGGCAGCAGCGACGGCGCGGTCATGGCTTTGTGAAAGGCAACCGTGCTGCCTTCTGCCTTCAAGCCGCCGACGCCGAGCACGCCGATGACGAAGGGCATTTTCGGCGCGCTCAAATCCTTCCGCACGTCGCGGATGAAGTCGGCCAGCCACACTCCGTATTTGGTGTAGTCCCTCGTCTTGCCGTCCGCGCCCGTGGGATAGGTGTTGCCGTCCACGAGGTCGTTGAAACCCTGGAGCCACACAAACCCGGCAATCTCATATCCCGCCGCAGGGTCGTAGGCCGGGCAGACGCGCTTTGGGTCGGCGAGGACATTTTTCACATGCTCGACCATGTAACGGTAAAAGCGTCCGGTTTCCTTGGCCTTCGCCGCTTTCTCCGCGGCGATGTCCTTGCCCTGTTTCTGCATCTGCGCGAGTTGCGCCTCGCTGAACTCGTATGGCCCCGCGCTCGGCGGGCGAAACTCGGTGTTCAGGCTCCTGCCGCCCCACGCGGTTTTGATGATGAGCACCGGTTCCTTTAGCACAGCGTCCATGGCGAGGCCGAAGGTGAACTCGGGGCCGATCTTTCCGCCATCCTGCGTTGGATTGGCGCCTCTGGCACCGAAGCCTGCGGTGAGCTTGCCGATTCCCTCGCCATTCGCGCTGCCGTCGAACTTGCCGGTGAGGTAGGAAATCCAGACATGGTCGCAGACGGCCGGCTTTCCATCCGCGCCACGCATCTCTTTCAACAAGGACACGGTGGCTGGATCATCGCCGATGTAGTCGAAGGTCTCGATCTTCGCATGCCCCTCCATGTTCGACTGCCCGGCGAGGATGAAGACTTTGAGCGGCTTCTTTTCAGCAGCGAAAGCGTGGCCGCAAAGGAGCGTAGTGAGCGCTAGGAATGTAGGGATGAGTTTCATGGTTTTGATGGAGTGTGCTTGCGGGATTTTCAGTAAGAGCGCGTGATGAGGTGCGTCGCTTCAAAATTACGCGGCCAGTGATTTTTTGGCTTACGGCTTTTTATGTTCGAGGTAGCCCTTGGCAAGCACCTCCCCGAGTTGAACGACGCCCGCCGTGGTGATGACCAGCTTCTCTTCCTGCGACGGAAGATTGAAGGCCTTGAGGTGAATAAAGGTAGAGTCTGCAGCGGCAATGGCGGCCAGGTTCGCGGTGACATCAATGCGGTTGAGCCCCTTCTCATCGGTCGGCGGTTGTTGGCTGACGAACCATTTCAGCCCAGGAAGCGCCAGATCCTCGCGGCTCTTGGCGACCGTGGATTGCAGCCATTTGGCCGCTTCGTTTCTATAACCACCGAAGGCCATGTCGTTTTCCCCGACATGATAGAAAATCCCGGCCAGTTCCACGGTGTGACCTTTAGCCTGGAGTTCCTTCACAGAGTCCTGAATGAAGGCGATGAACTGCGGGTAGATGTTCCGGTCCTTCGCTCCCGTGCCCTGCGGAGTCCAGTCGTTCATCTGTGATCCGCTGTGCGTGAACTTGGCGATGGCGATGTTGCCGGTAACCTTGCCTTGCAGCGTCCTGCCGAAGCTGAGTTCGGGACCGAAGGTGTCGTAGTATCCCGCGGGACCGAGCGGCTCCCAGCCAACCGAGGTCTTGTAGCCGCCTCCGATGCTGTATTTGAAAGCGATTCGGCCATTGTCATCTGCCAGCGCCTCCTGTCCCGCCAATGCTTTGAGTTCCTGCGTGAAGGCACGCTCGCCCTCCATGTTGCGATGTCCGGCGAGGATGAAGAGCTTGACCGGGCTTCCCTTCGCATACGGCCAAACCTTGAGCAGGCGGGCAATGGCTGGCTGCTTTCCAATCGTCCGCAGATAGGCGTCCGCGTAGTTCACGCCGTGCTCCAGTTGCCCCAGAGTTCCGTAGTGATAATGCAATCCCTCCCCGCCGCCGATTTCCACCGCATCATGGGAAGTGGGGACGAATTCCGCCAGTGGATCGGACTCGGTGACGGCCTTCTGCCCCGCGCGGATGGCATACATATTCTCCCGGTTGTCCATGCCCCAGATCGTCTTGGTGCAAAGTTCCCCGATGTAGAACTTCAGGTCGGGCGTCTTGAGATCACGACGCCAGCTTGCCAAAAAGTTCTTGAGGTTCTTGCCATAGGCTGGCTTGAACTTGTCGTCGAACATATCGTTCTCCCCCTGATGCCACATGAAGCCTTCGATCCGGTAAGCCACTTTCTTCCGGTCCAGTTCGGCCAGCGATGTCCGCACCAAGTCCAGAGCCAGCGGATAAAGCTTAAAGCCACTCGGCTCGTCAGGATTCCAATCGCCTCCCAAAGTCGTGCCACCCGCAGCGCACTTGATGATCGCGATGGGAGCCTTCGTTTCCTGCGCGACGCGTCTGGCAAAGCTGAGTTCCGGCCCGACCATCTTGCCTACTGACTGCAACGCGCCCCAGCCCTTTGACGCCTGCTTTTCCTCCCGCCCGATGCTGTAAGAAAACAGCACCTTCTCCTGCGGCACGTCCAACCCCGCAAAAGGCGGAAATCGCTGGATGTCCTTCACATTGGAATCCGCCCCCTCCATGTTCGACTGCCCCGCAAAGATGAAGACGCGCAGGGTCTTCGTGTCGGTATCGGCACAGCGGGCGGCCAATGGAATTTGCAGCAGCGCTGCGAGGAGGGTGAGCAGTTGTTTCATTTTATTTTGGACGCAAAATTTTACCCACCGCGTTGATGCGTGCTTCGACCGGTTTGCCATCGGTGCCGAGTGTCGGCAGGAGCCAGCCGCCTTCGTCGTTCTCGTTCCACCCATAGATGATCACGGCGTTCGCGGGATTGAGGTCGCGGTTGGCTGTAGTCCATTCGAGCGCCTCACGGATGTGGGTGGCGAGTTCGTCGGGTGTGGCCGTGGCGGAGTCAATGAGCGGCTTTTGCTGTGCGGCGGGCGTTTGATCCGGGGTCGCGGTGACCCATGTCACCCACGGCGGCGGGCGTTCGTTGCGCGGGCGGGTGTCCCAGCCGGCGCTAGCGAAAGTCACGCTCGGGATGCGGAGGGTGCGGCATTTCTCCCAGCGGTCGCGACGTACAAGCGCGCATTGCTCCGCGTAACTCGGCTGAGTCATGCTGTAGCTGCCGCCACGTGCGTAAGCGGAGACGGCGTCGAAACCGA
>JANOZA010000466.1:0-5168 GCA_031429155.1 Verrucomicrobiota bacterium
ACCATCACCTGGCCCTTCGCGCCGGGCTACAGCTATGATGTCAATGTCAGCACTGACCTCGTCGCCTGGCAAACTCTCGCTACGGTCACCGGCGGCTCCTACGAGGACACCGACAGTGACACCACCGTACGTCGCTATTATCGGATCTCCGCGCGTCTCTCGCCCTGAAATCCGGTGGCACTAAGCTCAGATTCCACAGAGCGGCGAGGCGGAGTCCCGGGTGGTGCGGGTGACTTCGGCTAATCCCCGTTGCATCCGCGCTGCCGCCTGATTATTGCCGGGCATGGCTCTCGAAAAGATCACACAGGTTTCCGGCACTGCCGTGTATGTCCCCGGCTCCGATATTGACACTGACCGCATCATCCCGGCGCGGTTCATGAAGTGCGTGACGTTTGATGGTCTGGGCGATTACTTGTTCTATGACGTGCGCAAGAACGCGGACGGGTCGGACAAGGATCATCCGCTCAACGCCCCGCAATTCAAAGGCGCTACCGTTCTGCTTTCCGGGGTGAACTTTGGCTGCGGCAGTTCCCGCGAACATGCGCCGCAGGCGATCTACCGCTACGGATTCCGTGCAGTGGTGGCGGAGAGTTTCGCGGAAATATTCTTCGGCAATTGCACCACGCTGGGAATTCCATGCGCCGTCGCTACCGCCTCTGATATGCAGAAGTTGCGTGCAGCGGTGGAGCAAGACCCGGCGATCGCTGTGACTGTGGACGTGGACAAGAACCGCGTCTTCTACGGCAGCGAAAACTTCACGGTCGTCATTCCTGACACTGCGCGGGATGCCCTTGTCTCCGGAAAGTGGGATCCGATCGCTGACCTGCTCGAAGGTGAATCCTGCGTAGCCGCAACCGCCGGCACGCTGGATTACATGAAGTCCTGAGCGGCCGGAGCGATTCGAAGCGCCAGCGGGACTCCATTTTAGAAAGGGGAATGCCGGCGGGGCTGTCTAGCCCGCGAACTTCCGGCGCCACTCCCGGGGCGGCATTTTCTTGAGTCGGAGGAACTGGCGGTTGAAGTTGGCGAGGTTAGTAAATCCGCAGCCGAGGGCAATGGTGGTGACGGGCATGTCCGTCTCCGCCAGCAGGCGGCAGGCGCGGCCGATGCGGAGTTCGTTGATGAACCCTGGCACGGTCTTGCCGGTGCGTGTTTTGAAGAAGCGGCTGAACGCCCCGGGGCTGAGGTGGACAAGCGCGGCGAGGTTTTCGAGGTAAATGGTCTCGTCCAGATGCTTCTGAATATGCTGCACCACGCGATTCACCCGGTCTTCGTCGTGCGGGACCAGTTCCGGTGCGAAGCCCCGGCTGGAAATGGGAGCGAGTTCCTTGCTGACGGCAAGCCGCTGGAGGATTTCCAGCACGGTGATGACGCGCGGCAGGCCGCTTTGCTCCGGACATTGGAGGATCAGCTCCTCCACTTCGTCGCGTGTCTGTCCGGTCACGTGAAGGCCCAGAGCCGCCCGTTCGAGCAGGCGCTTCACCTGCTGCATCGCCGGCAGATCAAGCCAGCCGCGGCCCAGCCAGTCCGGATGGAAATGAATGCACAGGCTGTGGACGGGCTGCACGCCGCCGGGGGCGTTAGTGTCGTTTTGCCAGTCGTGCGGCAGATTGCTGCCGACGAGGACCATGTCCCCGGGCTTGAGGCTCGTGAGATTGTCGCCAACGAGCCTGTGGCCGCGGGCTTTGAGCACGAAGGTGATTTCGTATTCCACATGGCAATGCCAGACGCAGCCGAAGGTATTGCCGCGAAAGACATTGCAGTGAATGCCGTCCTCGCTGCTGGCGGCCAGCTTCTCGTAGGCGGGTTTCACGGCACGGGTACTTTGTTCAGAATAAGATCAATGATCTGCTCGCTGTTCACGCCTTCGGCTTCGGCCTCGTAAGTGACGAGGATTCGGTGGCGGAGCACGTCATGCGCGAGGTCTTTCACGTCCTGAGGCGTGACGTAGGCACGGCCGGCGAGGAAGGCGAGGGCGCGGCTGGCGAGGGCGAGATTGATGGTGCCGCGCGGGCTGGCGCCGCAGCGGATGAGGTTCTTCACCTCCGGCAGCAACTCGGCGGCGTTGCGGCTCGTGTGGATGAGTTCGACGATGTAATCCTTCACCGGGTCCGCGATGAGAATGTCGTTCACCAGCAGCCGCGCTTCGATGACCTGTGCGGCGTCAATGACTTGCGCCGTGTCCACCTTCGGCGAGCTGGTGCTCATGCGATCCAGAATCTGCCGCTCCTCGGCCTTGGCTGGATAGTCCACCCGGATCTTCAGGAGGAAGCGGTCGAGTTGAGCCTCGGGCAGTTGATAGGTTCCCTCCTGATCAATGGGATTCTGGGTGGCCATGACCATGAAAGGATCCGGCAGCTTGTAGGTGGTGTCGCCAATGGTGACCTGCCGCTCCTGCATGGCTTCGAGTAGAGCCGACTGCACTTTGGCTGGCGAACGGTTGATCTCGTCGGCGAGGATGAGGTTGGCGAAAATGGGGCCGAGCTTCGGTTTGAAGCTGCCGTCTCCAGGGCTGTAGATCAGCGTGCCGAGAAGGTCGGCGGGCAGAAGGTCCGGCGTGAATTGGAATCGCTTGAAGCTGACACTCATGGTGCCTGCCAGCGCTTTCACCAGCAGTGTCTTTGCCAGGCCGGGGACGCCTTCGAGCAGAATGTGGCCATTGGTGAGCAGTGCGACAAACACGCGGTCCACGAGACCCTCCTGGCCCACGATGACCCGGTGCAGTTCATTGCGGACAGTGGGAACCCACGCGGATTTTTCAGCGATGCGGCTTTTCAGTTCGTCAGTATCAACAGGCATAAGTGGGGCGGAGTGTAGGAGCGAAAGTGAATGTGCAAAGTGAAAGTCAGCGCCCGAAAAGGCGAAGACTCATGGGATCATTCCCTCGCTGGTGTGCAAGGTGGAAGCGGCAGGCCCGTGCCGCAGTCGCGTGACTGGAAGCTCTGCCACACCGCGGGGTTCCTGCATAGGATGGTGCCATGAATATCATACATCTTCTTGCCGCATCCTGCATCTTCTCCGGTCTTGCCATTGCCGCCGACTGGCCGTCATGGCGCGGGCCGACGGGCGACGGCGTCACGTCAGAGACGGAATTGCCGGCAAAGTGGTCGGCCACTGAAAATGTCACTTGGAAGGCGAAGCTGCCGGACGGCGGGAACTCCACGCCGATCGTGTGGGGCGACAGCGTTTTCCTGACACAGGCGACGGTGAAGGGAAAGCTGCGCTCGGTTCTGTGTTTCGATCGGAAGGATGGGCGCGAACGGTGGAGGCATACGGTGACATACGAGAAGCCGGAGCTGACACATGACACGAATCCCTACTGCGGCGCATCACCCGTGACAGACGGCGAGCGCGTCATCGCGTGTCATGCGTCAGCGGGAGTCGTCTGCGTGGATTTTACCGGAAAAGAACTGTGGCGGCGTGATCTCGGCGAACAGCGACAGATTTGGGGAGGCGGGGCCTCGCCGGTGCTCGCTGGCGACCGTGTTTTTCTGAATTTCGGCCCCGGACCTGACCAGGCGCTGTATTGCCTCGACAAACGCGACGGCAAAATACTCTGGAAACATACCGAGCCCGGCGGCACCTCCGGCGAACCTCCGCCAGGCGGTGGAACGGCCGAGTGGATCGGCTCCTGGAGCGATCCACTGCTGCGCCGCATTGGCGGGCGCGACGAACTCTTCATGACCTGGCCCGACCGCCTTTGTGCGCATGATCCGGCGACGGGCAAGGTTCTCTGGCACTGCGCAGGGCTGAACCCGCTCATTTACACCTCGCCCGTCTTCGCGGGTGGCGTCGTGATCGGGATGGGGGGTTACGGCGGCAACGCGCTCGCGGTGAAAGCCGGCGGCACCGGTGATGTCACCGCCTCGCGGCTGTGGCTTGTGGAAAAGACTCGCCAGCGCATCGGCTCCCCGGTCGTGTATGACGGGCACATTTACATCCTGACGGATATAGGCATCGCCGAATGCCGCAGCCTGAAAGACGGTTCGATGGTTTGGGAAGAGCGGCTCAAGGGACCAGGCGCCGCCGGTAGTAACTGGTCGTCACTCGTCCGCTCCGGTGACAAACTTTATGCCGTGAATCACAGCGGCGACGGCTTCATCTTTCGCGCCGCGCCAAAATTCGAATTGCTCGCCACCAACTCCATTGGCGAAAGAGTCATCGCCTCCTTCGCCGTGTCGGACGGTCAGTTGTTCATTCGTTCCTATCAGCACCTGTGGTGCATCGGAGGGCGGAAACCATGAGCATCTTCCCGTGCGTGAAACCCGCCGCCTTCGCACTGGCCTGTATCTTCCTGACAGCATCTCTGCAGGCGGAGGACTGGTTCCAATTCCAGGGCCCGCGCGGCAACGGCACGTCGCCGGAGACCCGTCTGCTGCGCGGGTGATCGAAGGACGGCCCGCCCGTCGAGTGTCGCAACGGCGGCGGATGCGAGAATTCGACACCGGGAGCATCGGGTATTCATGTCCGCGCGAGTCAGCGTCCGGCCTGCTTTGAGGCAAGACCTTTTCCGCGGCCTATTTCCCCGCGGCTTTTTGACCTTTGGTCTGCGGGAGAATGACTTTGCCGAGACTGAAGATCGGAGAGTAGATGGCGTAGATCAGAAAGCCAACCATGACTCCGAGACAGATGATCGTGATGGGCTCGAGAATTTTGTCTATCTGATTCCCGATGTTGTCGAGTTCCTCCTCGTAGTCGTCCGCAATTTCCTCAAGCATGTCCGTGGAGGAGCCTGTTTCGCTGGAGAGTTGCATGAGGCCGGAGATGGATCGTCCGTCCGGTCCGAGAATGTGAGACTGGAGGAGAAACGACTCGTGGAGAGACATGCCCTCCTCGATGTGGGCCTGGACTGCGGTGAAGAATTCCCGGTGGGTGACATTGGGTGCACTCTCGCCGGTGATTCGGAGAGCGGTGGAGATACGCACGTTACTCTCGATGAGCATGGCGAGTGTGCGGAAGCTGACGGCTGCGGAGCCTTTGCGCACGATGTTTCCGATGGTGGGGAGCTTCAGCCAGAAACGCTGCACAGCTGGGATGGCGCAAATTTTGCCCCAGTTCTTGAATAGCATCACGAGGCCAAAAGCCGGGATCGCTACCAGCCATGGCTGCTTGAGCAGGATGTTGGAGAGCGTCATCATGAACTTGGTGGCAGCGGGAAGTTCCGCGTG
>JANOZA010000467.1:0-5317 GCA_031429155.1 Verrucomicrobiota bacterium
CTGAAAGCGAGCCGGCGCTAAGGAGGCGCTGATTAACGCGACGTAGCTCGACTTTCCAAAGTCGAGACCCCGCAGCACTCGACATTGGAATGTCGAGCAACGCTTAAATCAGCGCTTCCCTAAGCTGACCGGGCGTCAGCAGGCCACCTTTTCCGTCTCCATGCAGCGGAGGGAGAAGGTGAGGGCTTCGCGCCAGACGGCAGTTTCGCCGGGGAGTCCGAGGCTGGTGAGGCGGGCGGCGATTTCCTCCTCTGAGGGCTCGGCGATGTTTTCGCGGGAGAGCTGGAGTTCATCGGCGGGCATGTCAGGCAGAAGGACGCAGGCGAGGCGCCAGCAGGCCCATGCGCGCCAGGTGCGGAGTTCGCGCCGGGGTTCTGCCACACGGGTGGCGAGGTGCTGCCAGTGCCGGCGGGGATTGCCGATGAACTGCCCGGGGCGATGGTGCCGGAGGATCCATGCGAGGGCTTTGTAGGGCAGCGGCCAGAGGCGGAGTTCCTCTTCGGTTCCGGTAAGTCCGCAGCTCAGTGAGTGATTGAGCTGGAGCAGGGCGCGGGCGGGAAATCCCTGAAGCCACAGGCTCTGCCCGTAGAGCAGCGTCATGTGATAGAACTCCGGCCCGCGGTGCTCAATGAGGTTGCCCAGACAAGCTGCCGTGAGCGGCTGCGGCGGCACAGGCAGGAAAGGGCAGGGCTCGATCTCCATCTAAATCGTGATGCGCGGCTCCTCCCTGGCTTCCGGGGGCGGAAAGGCTGTGTCCCAGCCCAGCCAGAGCAGAAGGCCGATCCAAAGGCCCATGGTGACGATGAAAGTCACGGTCGAGACAATGAAGAACCGGCCCACTGCCTGGATGGCTGCGACGAGGACCGGTTCGTCGCCGGAGCCGGCAGCGCGTTTGGCTTTGGATGCGGCACTGAAGAGCAGGAATCCGCTCCAGCCGGTGAGCAGCAGTCCCACCGCCTGCACTGCAAGCATGAGCCATGGGATCCAGCGGTTTTCCGTGAGCTTGCCGGACAGGAGATAGCTTTCGCCCCAGGCTTCGATGCCGTATTTCAACAAGGTCCAAACTTCCCACGTGAGCAATGCGGCGACGCCGGCAGTGATGAGCAGGATGATGGTCCCGAAGATGCGGAGCCAGACATTGTAGGCCGCGAGGGTGCGGCTCAGTCCGATCACCGTGCCGCGGACGGCGGCGTTGTCGGTGACGGGATGGCGCTCATCACTGTCGCGAACGACGGCGAGGGCGAAGATCTCCGGCTTCACCTCTCCGCAGGCGGTCCAGTCGGTCATGCCCTTGCGCCAGACGGGTGTAGCCGGACGGAGCACGCCGCGCGCGGCCAGAGGCAGAAACTGGGCTTCGCTGATGGCGATGCGTTCCTGGGTGTCGGAGAGGTAATACCACTGCATGGGAAAGGAGGGGGCGGGATGAAGGTGGAAAAGTGGGGGCGCTATAGCACAGGGAGCGGAAATGACGAATGACGAATGCAGAGCGGCCCGTCACTCGTCATTCGGTTTCTTTCTGGTTTCGTCATTCGGCATACCGGCCTACGGCCCAGCCATGTCCCGGCCTATTACTCCTGAACGCCGCACGGCGCTGCTCGACGAAGTGCGTGCTATTTACAAGGAACTGGCCTCACGTCCGCTGGAGCGCGACTGCACGGGCCGGGCGGAGTGCTGTCACTTCAAGCTGACCGGACGGACGCCGTTCCTGACGCGCGGTGAGGCGCTGGTGGCGGCACGGGCGGTGAGGGCTTCGGGCTGGAAGAAGCTGCGACCGTCGCCCGGCGGCGCGTGTCCGCTGCTGGAGAACGGGAAGTGCCGGATCTATGACGGGCGCCCGTTTGGATGCCGGACGCATTTTTGCAAAGCAGCCGGCGGTCCCTACGCCCGCAATGAGGTGCGGGATCTCATTCAGCGGCTCGATGACATTGACCGGGCGCTCGGCGGTAATGGTGGCGTGAATTTACCCGGGGCGATGGACTGGGCGCTGGGGCAGATGACTTGAGGCGTGGTTATTCCTCGATAGTCACGGGGTCGCCGATTTTGAGCAGCGAAAAGAGGACCGCGACATCGGCGTGGGGCATGCGGATGCAGCCATGCGAGGCGGGGTAGCCGGGGCAGACGCCGGCGTGCAAGCCGATTTCGCGGCAGTTGAGGCGCATGAAGAAGGGCATGGCCACGTGGTAGATGGTGGAAACCCAATTGCGCGACTTGTCAGTGATGACGAAGGTGCCGGTGGGAGTGGCGTAGCCTTTGCGCCCGGTGGAGACGCGACAACTGCGGATGGGCTCGTCGTCTTTATAGAGTACCGCGCGCTGATTCGAGAGCGTGATCGTGACGCGATACTCCGGCTCGCCCGGCGTGGGGGTGCGTCCGAGAAGGAGCTTGGCCGCCTGGACGTGTTCGCCATCGCAGGCGAAGACGACGGGGTAGCGCTGCCAGCCCTTGGTCTGCTGTCCGCGACGGGCGCCTTTATCAATGAGCTGCTTTATCATGTCGGCGTCGCCCCGTGAAGCTGCAAGCATGAGGGGAGTGAGGCCGGTGTCGCGTTGCAGCCATTTTTTGAACGATTCTCCCTCGAAGCGGGCCAGGAAGTCTTTGTTCACGGGACTGATGAACGCATGATTCGGATCGGCACCGCCGTCCAGCAGAGCCTGGAGGAGCGCCTCGTTTTTGGCGACCGCTGCAAGATGGAGCGCGGTGAGGCCTTCCTTTCCTGGCTTTTTCGCATTGGCCCCTTTTTCGAGGAGGAATTTGGCGATTTCAGGTTTGTTGTCAGCGGCGGCACGGACGAGCAGCGGATTCCCGAGTGTGTCCATCTGGTCTGGAGAAATGCCGTATTGAATCAGCGCATCCAGCAGCGGGAGGTCAGCCGTCGCGATGGCGGGTTCGACGAATTCGTCAGGGCATCCACCATGGCGGAACATGAGGCGGGCGAGGGCAATGTCGCCGCTGCGCAGAGCCGCACAGAGCGGAGTGAGGCCTTTGGCGTCAGCTAGATTTGGATCGGCGCCCGCATTGAGCAGGAGGGAGGCCATGCGGGCGTTCTTACCTTTCACCGCAGAGTGGAGGGCGGTGGAGCAGAGCGAGGCATCGGCACCGTAGTTGATGAGCAGTTCCGCGAGGTCCGCATCGTTTCGCTCAGCGGCGAGCGCCAGCGGGGCAGTGGCGTCGTTCGGGTTGGCGCCCGCAGCCAGAGCCCGGGCGGCAATGTCGCGTTCCGCAGTGCCACAGGCGGTGAAGAGCACCTGCTGCCACTCCGGCGCGCCGGATGGAATACGGTCCAGAAGCTTGAGGGCTGCCTCCCGCTGGCCGGGCTGACTGATTTCCGACCTGACGACGGCAGTGGTGCCGGTGAGTGGTTGTTGCGCCGCTGCTTCAAAGTTGAAAAACTGAAGTAATACGGCTGGCAGTCCGATGCACGCACGGCGCAGGGGAGCGAGTCTGGGAAATC
The DNA here is from genome assembly GCA_031429155.1 of Verrucomicrobiota bacterium. Taxonomy (GTDB): domain Bacteria; phylum Verrucomicrobiota; class Verrucomicrobiia; order Verrucomicrobiales; family V1-33; genus V1-33. The sequence goes on from JANOZA010000467.1 coordinate 3,452, forward strand.
GAAGAAAGGGCGGCAATGTCACAGGGAAGGGAAGGGCGGAGGCGGCGGGCAGGGGGAGTTCCCGACACTATTTTAAACGGTGATCTTCAGGCAGGAGCGCCTTTTTTGCGGATAGCTGACGGTTGTAATGGAGTGCATTTCTGAGGTGTTTTACCGATTTTGAAAAGCAATCCGGCAAAAATGGCCTATCCTGAGCGATTATGCAAAAATTTTCTCGCATTTTAGTCTAAAAACCGTATTTACTCTGCTGAATGCGAGTCTAATCACGCATCTCACCACCCTATTTCAATCTCAACCCACCACCATGAAGCCCGAGCCATCCAACACCATGCGCCGTAAAATCGCCCTCAGCACCATTGGTCTCACGACCATTCTCGCCTCCAGTTGCGCCCTTCCTCCCAGGGAAGCCTGGAATCAAATCAAAGAGCGCGGACTGCTTCCCGTGCTGATAGATGGAGGTCGGCCCGCCGTGGCTTCCAATACCACCGGAAAGCCATCCGAGCAGGACGCCGTTCGCGTGCAGGCAGTGACGACGCCTGTAGTGGTGAGGACCAGTTATGCTGACGCTGTTCCAGGCCGGTCCGGCTACGTTTTTAGCCCGCACACCACGCCACGCCAAGTGGTAGACGTCCGCGGATTCAATGCCGGTGAGGAAGTCCGTTGCCCGTTCACATCACAGCCGTTCCTGGTGCCCGACTTCAAGGCTGTGGCTGAGGCATCTAAACCCGCTCCCCAGCAGCCGGTCAGGCGAGTGACAGAGGTGGTATCCAATACCGCTACCACGCCTGAAGTGATCCATTACAACTCCGTCGAACTCGAGCCGGCTCCCGAAATGAAAGCCGTGACCCCCGAGCCGGTCGAGCCGGTGAAGTCCACGCCTGCTGCCGCCCCACTCGCTGCATCGCCAGCGCCGACGCTTGCTCCTGCACCTGCACCGACGCCTGCGGTGAAGCAGGGCCTCCTCTACGGAAGCCGCGTGCCGGGCCGTCCTGGATTTGTTTACAGCCCACACGCAACGAAGACACAGTTGGTGGATGTGGCCGGCACCGCTCCCGGCGTGGTGGTGAAATGCCCTTACACAAATAAACTCTTCCGCGTCCCGGAAGTGAACGCGGAAGAGATCCAGCCAGAGTCCTTCTCGCCAGCCCCCCCGTTGGAGAAAATCAATGCCCCGGGCAATACTCTTCCCGCCCCCGCGCCTGAGCAGACGCCGCCAGCGCCCTCCACGCCAGTCAACCCGAGTCCCTCGCCTGACAGTCCGCGCTGATTCGGCGGTAAAAGACTTCTTCCCGCGCGCGCCGCAGCTTCACCGCTGCGGCGCGTTTTTCTTTGCAGGTTGCCCGCTCTCCGCTATCTCAGGGCGCTGATGCCAGAATCACCTACCGATATCTCCGCTCCGCCGTCGCTCCGCATTCAGGACATGCCTGAGAGCGAGCGCCCGCGGGAGAAGATGATGCGCCACGGGCCGGACTCGCTCACAGACGCGGAACTCCTCGCCATTTTCTTCGGCTCCGGCGTCGTCGGCATGAGCGCCGTGGGGCTCGGCAAGATGTTTATTGAACGCTACGGCGGCCTCCACGCCCTGAGCCGCCTCACCGTGGAGGAACTGTGCGGCCATAAAGGAATCGGTGAGGCCAAGGCGATCCACCTCGCCGCTGCCTTCGCTCTCGGGAAACGTCTCGCGCGTCTCGAATACGACGGGAAGCCCATGACTTCCGCCGCCGCCATTCTCAGTCACATCGGTCCCGAACTCCGCGCGGAGCCTCAGGAAGTCCTCAAAATCATCCTTCTCAACACCCGCCTCTCGCTCATCGGCGTTGAAGAAGTGACGCGCGGCTCGCTCAACGAAACCATCGCCCATCCGCG
>JANOZA010000468.1:0-23711 GCA_031429155.1 Verrucomicrobiota bacterium
GTTTGTGAACCGGAGCCGGAAATTGCTTTTGGCAACTGCTCTAACTAGAAGGTGTCCTCGCAAATACGGTGAATGTTTAAGCCCATCCCGGAGAGGAACCCCGGGAGGGGTTCGCCATGAATAGCACCCGAACCAGGGGCCGGTGTGGTACGGGGATTAACACTCTCGGAAATCGGCCCGTTGATACTACGCGAGTTGCAAAAGCGTTACTCGGGAGCCGGGGGGCGAAGCCCCCCGGTAACGAATATATATGACAGGCGATGGGACTTCCGGACGGCCCATCGCCTGTGTCGTGGGTGGCAGACCGGGTCCGGGGACGGAACGCTGAGAAACGCCCGGCCAAATGCTGCACCCTAAGGAAGCGCTGGGTTAATCGTCTGCGGCGTTCGGAGTTCAGCCTTTAGGCTGACAGTATGCGGAGCTTCGCGGGAACACACCCCGGCAGGGCAAGTGCCCCCCCGTCAACCTAAAGGCTGAAATCCGAACGGCGATTAAATCAGCGCCTCTCTTAAAGGATGGAAACCGAGCGGCGATTAAATCAGCGGCTCCATGCGGTAATAAGGCGACCGCCGTGCGCGCCGCTTCCCGGGTGTGGCAGGTTCAGTGCCTGGGCAGCAATCTGCCGCCAGGCAGACCGGCTCAGCGCTTTTTGCGGAGGAAGGTGGGCACGTCGAGATCTTCTCCCTCCTCTACGGTGGGGTCGGTCTTCTCGAATCGCCCAGTCTTCACAAGGGGGACGAGTTGTTCGTCAAAGGTGGACTGCTCGCGGCTGGCCCTTGCCACGGGGGCGGGGACGTTGCCGGCTTTAGTGGGCGTAAATGGACTAACACCGCGTCTGGCCGGGATGGGTTGAATGGGGGCGATGCGGTCAGGATTGGGCGTGCGCTCGATGGCGGGCCGGGGGGGAGCGGAAGGCCGCGCCGGCGGGGGCACGGGTTTCTGCGCCGCAGGCTGGGCGGGGGTCATGCCACGCTGGTATCCCAGGCGGGTCTGGCGCTGGCGCTGGAGGATTTCCCGGAGGTCGAACTTCCGCGCCGCGGGGCGGGCCGCTGGCTCGGGAACACTCATCGGCCGCATCGGAGCGTGCTCGGCGTCAGGGGAAAACGCCGGATGCTGCCCTCCGTTGTCGGTTTCGTCTTCGATCTCGATTTCCTCTTCGGCGACCACTTCCTCCACGGGCTCGGGCTCAATCTCCTCTTCGGCTATAATCTCCGGCTCGGGCTCACTGATGATCGCCTCTTCGGCGACAATCTCCTCTTCGATCAGAATTTCCTCCACCTCCGCGACGATCTCCGGCGCGGATTCGATGACGGCTTCCTCTTCGGCGGGGACTTCCTCCACCTCCGCATCGAATTCCTCCTCAGCGTATATAATAGGTATTTCCTCCGCCACGACGGGCTCGGTCACCTGTTCGACCACGGGCTCGCTCAACGCTTCGATCACCTTCTCCACCGGCGGCAGTGGCGTCATTATCTGCGCGGCGGCCTCTGCGATTTCGTCCATTATAAATGGCGCGGTGAAGAGGTCGGGCTGAGGCGGCGCGAGCGGAGTGGGGCGGACAGGTTTGGCAGGACGGGGCTCGATCCTGGCAGTGAGGCGCAACACGGGCACGCTGGAAGTGGCGCTGGTCATGGTGGCCATGCCTGGGTCGAGGATGCTGGAATGCGGGGACGGCGGAGCCTGGCGCGGCTGGACTGACAGGATAGGCACGGCGCTAGTGTAGGGCGAAATGATCGAAGTCAGCGGAACGGCGGGCTTTGCTGCCGGGATGATTTCTTCCGCCACGGGCAGCGGGGCGGCTTTCTCATTCCCCAGCGATGAGATGATAGTGACGCTGAGGGTGTCGGCGAGCTTGGGATCGCAGGCCGCGCCGAAGAGTATCTGGGCTTCGTCGCTGACGTGCTTGTGGAGTTCGCGCATGAGCGTCTCGATTTCAAACAGGGTGAGGCTGGTGCCGCCGCAGATGTGGACGAGGACGTTGCGGGCTTTTTCGAGGAGCTGTCCGCGGTCGAGGAGCGGGCTCTTGAGCGCCGCCTGAAGCGCGTCGGTGGCGCGGGCTTCGCCTTTGGCCTGACCGAATCCGAAGAGGCAGCGGCTGTCCGCATTCTTGAGCGCGGTGATGAGATCATCCATGCCAATGCGGATGAGCCCCGGCTGGGTGGCGACGGTGGTAACGGCGCGAACGCTCTGGCAGATGATGCGGTCGGCGACTTCAAAGGCCTCAGCGACGCCTTTCTTTGGCAGGATGAGTTCGCCCATCTTGTCATTCTCAAAACAGACGAGGGCGTTGGCGTGCTGGCGGATTTCCTCCAGAGCGGTGTGCGCCTGAGCCATGCGGCGCTTTCCTTCAAAGCTGAAGGGAAGCGTGGCGAAAACGATAACAAAGGCGCCGCTCTCCCGGGCAATGCGCGTGATGATAGGCGCTGCGCCGGAGCCGGTGCCGCCACCGAGGCCGACACAAAGGAAGATCATGCGGCGGCCAGTCAGGGCTGCGCGGATTTCCTCCAGGCTGCCCATGGCGGCTTCCTTTCCAAGATCGGGATCGCCACCGCAGCCGAGGCCCTGCGTGAGGGTCTTGCCGAGCTGGATCTTTTGCAGCGCCATGCCGCTGTTGAGCGATCTGGCGTCGCAGTTCATGGCGATGAGGTCCACGCCGTCCATGCCTTCGAGGGCGATGTGGTCCAGCACATTACCGCCGGAGCCGCCGAGGCCAATAATGCTGACAACGGGTGAGTTTTCCCCGGGAGCGGGGATGGTTTCGAGTTTGAATTCGATCATAGGTCGGATGAGTTGAATGTGGGTCGAGGCGTGAGGAAAAGGATTATCTAAAGGAGGCGCGGCACTAACGGGTGCCGCTGAAGAGGGTGCTGAGTTTTTCAGTCAGGCGTGCGAACGGTCCGCGCGACGGGCGTTCGCTCTCCACCCGCTGGGCATAACGAATGAGGCCGATGGGCGTGGCGTACTGCGGGTTTTCGAAGTTGGAAGTGAGCCCCGTCATGGGTGTGAAGCTGGAGCGGCGCACGGGCAGGCCGAAGATCTCTTCGGCGAGTTGGTCGATGCCGCGCAACTGGCTGGTGCCTCCACACATGTAGAGGCCGCCGGCCAGCCGCTCCAGCGGCGCACCCTGGGCAAGCAGACGCTTGCGGACGAGGTCAAAGGTTTCGGATAGGCGCGCGCGGATCACGTCATTGAGCACCTCGCGCTCGACATCACGGCCATCGAAAGTGGTGTCGCCGGGCAGCCGGATGATGTCCCCTTCCCCGCCCTCAGCCGGGAGCACGCTACCGTGTTCCACCTTCAGCTTTTCAGCGCGGCTCATGGGAATCTTCAGCACGATGCTGAGGTCGTTGGAAATGTGATCACCACCCACGCCGACGCTGCCGCTGGCAGCGATGGCACCGTCATCATAAACAACATAATCCGTCGTCCCGCCGCCGATGTCGAGCAGCAGCGCGCCCTGCTCACGGGCCTCGCGATTCAAAACCACCTGCGCCGCCGCGATGGGGCTAAAGACGACGTCCTCCACCTCCAGCGGGAACTCCCGCAGGCAGCGCACGGTGTTCTGCACCCGGTTCCGGATGCCATGCACGATGTGATAGTCCGCCTCCAGCTTTTTGCCGAGCATGCCCACGGGGTTGAGCACTTTTTCCTGACCATCCACCCAGTAATGGCGGATGATGCGGTGGAGGAAGATGTTGTCCGGCGGGATGGCGACGTTGCTCGCCTGCTCCTTTACTTCCTCGATGTCGTCCTCAGTGATCTCCGTCTGGTCGTCCGGCACGCGCAGCAGGCCGCGGTTGTTGCAGCTTTCAATGTGCGGGCCGGTGATGGCGAGCCAAACCTTCCGAATCATGATGTCGCTGCGGTCTTCCGCACGCACGAGGGCGTCCTGGAGACAGGTCTGCGCGGTGTCGAAGTCCACGATCTCACCCTTCCTTACCCCCCGCGACGGAGCCTGACCGACGCCGAGGATTTTGATACTGCCGTCACTGCGCGCATCTCCGACGACCACGCAGATTTTGCTGGTACCGATTTCGAGTCCGACGTAAATGTTGGAGCGTGCCATGGATCAGATGCCGCGAAGGATGGTTTGAATGTCGTGCTCCTGGCGGGTGCCGGGAGCGGGTTTGAGACGGGCCGCCGGCGCAGGAGTCGCGCGGCCGGACTTTGCAGGCGCGGAAAAGGAAACATCGAGAGGCGCGGTGAGCGGCACCGCGACGCCAGGCTGCGCGGCGGGCCGCCCCGCGTCGGCCACGGCGTCATAAAAGGTCACCGGCACATTGCGCTGCATCTGCAAATTCACGGTGCGCACGCTTTTTCCGGCAGTGTGTGTCCTGGCAAGGATGAACTCCAGCCGCTCCATCTGCTTCGCCAGCTTGTCAGGATGAAAAGTGAACTCCGATCCCGACTCCATTCCGGCGACGAGCGTCCATGCATTCGGAATCTCGATGCGCTCCACACTGCACGGCACCGACCACTCGCGCGTGCGCATCTGTTCGAGGAGCGCGAGCGCCGCCATGATGGGCGCGGCATCCACCGGCTGTCCAAGGGTGATGACCGGCTGATCAGCGGCATCAATGACCGGCAGCGCCATGTATTCACGGAGCAATTCCTCACATTTGAAAGCCACTCCGTCCCGGTCCACGAACAGCCGGCTCTTTTGATCAATGCCATTCGCCGCACTGGTGATCCATGCGACCGGCAGCCGTTCGGTGAGTTCGATGGCGATCCTGTCAGGCAGGCGGCGCTCCACGTTCACCTCCTTCACCCGCGGCAGCGCCAGCAACCGCGTGCGAACGCCGCTGAGGTCCACTTCCATGAGATTCATGCCGGTGCGCAGCCCCGCAGCCGTCGCCGCCTGCTGCGCCGCGATGCCTCCATTGCTGTGAAATTCGAAACGCCCCACCCTGAAATCCGGATTGCCGTGGAACGACTGCTTCCACAGCGACCGCGCATACAGTCCCAAGGCCAGCACGCCCAACGCGATGCCCCCCCGGCGCACCAGAGTGCGCGTGCGGGCCTGACGCCGCAACCGCATCTCCTTCCGTGACATCGGCACATTCACCGCCAGGCGCGAACCGCCGCTGCGGTTGCGGAACCGGGCGTTCTTCCGGCGGCACAGTTTGGTGAAAAAGGGAAACTTCATGGAGCGGAGATCAGCGTGAAGTATTGAGAGAAAGTTCGAGAATCCGGGCGCAGAGCGCGGGGTACATAATACCGGCGGCACGCGCGGCCTTCGGCAGGAGGCTGGTCGCGGTCATGCCGGGGATGGTATTCACTTCGAGCACAAAAGGCACGTCATTGTCGTCCAGAAGCACGTCCACCCGACTATAGACTTCCACGCCGAGCGATTTGTGCGCAGCCAGCGCCGCATCCTGCACTGCTTTCGTCACCGCCGGGCTGAGGTCCGCGGGGCAATAGTAGTCGCTGCCGCCCTTCCCTGACAGCCAGGGATATTTGTTGGTCATGTCGTAAAATCCATCGCGCGGCTGGATGTGGACCACGGGCAGCACCTGATCGCCCAGGATTCCAACGGTGAGTTCTTTGCCGCTGATAAAAGTCTCCACCAGCGCCACACCGCCAAACCGTTTCAGATCCGCAATGGCCGCAGCGATGCCAGACTCGTCCCTTATTATATGTACGCCAACGCTGGAACCCTCACACAGCGGCTTCATCACGATCGGAAGCGGGAGAGTAACATCCTCAGGCCGGGCGTCAGCGAGTGGAAGCAACTGATAGGCCGCTGTCGGCACCTTGTGCTCCACGAACCGGGCCTTGCTCCGGGCTTTGTCGAAGGCCAGTTCGCTGCTTGCCGAACCCGCGCCCGTGTAGGGAATGCCGCGCTCCTCCAGCACTTTCTGAATTTTCCCGTCCTCTCCGAATGTCCCGTGAATCACGTTGAAAACCGCGAGGCTCCCTTCAGGCACGTTGAAATTTGCGTCCCTCACATCCATCTCCATTACCTCTGCACCCAAACTCGTCAGGGCTTCGGAGACGCCTTTCCCGGTAGCGAGCGAAATGTCGCGCTCTGAGCCGGGACCACCCATTATCAATGCGATGCGTTTGCCTGCGAGTTCCATGTCGTAGAAAAGTCTGATTTTTTAGAATGAGTTGAGCCCGCAGTAAACAGTTAATGCAGCCAAATTACCAGTAAAATCAAAAGACTCTCTGAAAAATCTTTAGAACTCCCCAAAAAGCAGACTAAAAGCGGGTCCCAACCCAGTTTGAAACGAGAACGGGAGGAGACGTGGCCGCACGGATGGTCTTCCGGGGAAAATTGACGAAGTACGGGAGAATCGTTGACAGGGATAAGAGAAATCCCTACTCTCCGGCCAGAAATTGGATGACTGAACCAACCGCCAACACTTCCCGCCGGGGTACGCGCACGTTTCGTGCTGCCTGCCTCGTGCTCGCTTCGGTTGCCGTCGCGCAGGCGGCGGCGACGGCGTGGTCGTCGAAAACTATCGAGGCCATTGGCGCTGCGGACCACGCCGAAAAGCGACCGGAACCGAAGCCGGTTGATCCGTTCATGAAAGCCGTCGGCGAGGCGGATCCTTTTCCGGAAATGCAGACGCCAGCCGGCGATCCTCCCCCGAACGATCCCGCCATCCCCATGCTGCGTCCGCAGCCGGTGATCAGTATGCCGAAAGCGCCGGCTCCGCTGGATGTGCCCATTACGGACGAGGATGTCCTTACCAGTCTCGACGAAGCGCTGCACCTGCGCGGTCAGGGCGACATGCAGGGCGCACTGTCACAACTGCGGATGGCGCTCCAGAAAATGCCTGATCATCCCCGCCTGGTCTATCAAACAGCGAGGACGCTGGACACGATGGGCCTTACGCAAAAGGCGGAGCCCTACTGGAAGACATTGCGCAAACTTGGAAAAGGAGCTGGCGACTTTTACATACTCGCTCAGGAACGCATGGCAGACGGCCCGCAAGTCACGAATGAGATCGAGGAGGAAAAGGAAGGCAAATTCACGATCACCGATCTGCGGGATGAAAAGGTTTCCGACACCGTGAATGGCGAACGCGTGCGATTCACCGCAGTCTTGAAGAAGGTCACGCCGGACGCTCTGGCTCTGGAAAAGCTTGGCGAGGACATGGTCCTGGCGATCCACTTCTTCGACACCATCAATGGCCGCCGCATCGCCCGCTCGCAGGTTCCCCAACCAGAATTGAAGTGCGCTTCCGAACCGCTCGACTGGTCGGAGGGCATCGAGACCTTCACTTTTGAATATCAACAGCCCGACATGTCTCCGGAGCAAATGCTGAAATTCGGCCGCTGCAAGTACCATGGCTGCACGCTGGAGGTTATTTATAAGAACCAGCTTCAGGACAGCACGGCAACGACCCCAGAGTGCCTGCAACTCGCGCGCGAACTTCCCCTGCCGGCACCGGAGCCGGTGGATGCCATTCTTGATTCCATGCCTGGTCCCGGACAGGGACGCCAGCCGGAGCCCGGGCTTTTCCCTCCGATGCTCAAGCCCTGACACTTCGCCCGGCACGCCTCATGGTTATCCTCATCGCCAGCGAACAGGTCGCATTCAGCCAAACCCTCGCAGAGCATCTCGCCGCAGAAAGTGATCGCCTCCTGTTCACGGCGGCAAATATCGCGGACCTCGAGGAGGCGGCAGCCGCGCTGGAGGAACTCGACGTGCTGCTTTTCAGCGCCGCGTTCAATGGCGGGCGGGGTAAGGAACTGCGCGACGCCCTGCGGGACCAGTTTCCTGGCCTGCAGACGGCGCTGATAAGCAACGAAGACGGCGACTGTGTAGAGCCGGAGCAGATTTCCGAATGGCTCGCTGCTCTCCATGACAGTCCCGCACAGGAAGCCGGCCCAGTGTTGCTCGCTGATTATGAACTTCGGGAGAAGCGCCGTACCACGCCAACGACTGACACTTTCCTGGCCGTGCAGCGCTCGGTGAATCGCGAAGTCGTGCTGGAGCGGCTCAAACCAGAACTCCAGCGCAACAAAGCTGCCGTGAAAGATTTTCGCTCCCTGGTGCGCGCGCGGGCAAATGTCTCCTGCCCGTGGATCGCCACGGTGTTTGAGGCCCAGGAAACGGACGGCGCCCTTTTTTACACCAGGGAACTCGTGCGCGGCAGCAACCTCGATGAAATCGCGGCTGCCCGCGGCCACATCACACCGGAGGAGAGCCTGCAACTCCTCCGCTCCACCGGTGAAGCCATGACCTGGTTTGCGGAGAAGAATCTGCCGCGTGAGCCACTGCGGCGCCATCACCTCTATCTCGGAGCCGACGGTGCTCCGAGGCTCGCCAACACTGCCGCCCACGCCGCCAGCCCGCTGGATGAGGCCGCAGAAATCCGCGCCATCGCCGAAGGCATTATGCGTGTGGCGAATTTCAAAGCCGGTCCGTCGCGCGACCTCACGCACGTCCTTGGCTTGATGAAAGCGACCGGCCCCCACTCTCTGGCGACATGGAAAGCAGTACTCCGGGAAGCCAGAGCCGGTCTGCAAAGACTCACCGAAGCCCGCACCTCATCACTTCTAGGGAGCCGGGACGGTGCCCGCCCGAGGCATCGCGGGCGCAGGGTGCCGCTCATCGCCGGAATGCTGGCAGTGGCCGGCATCGCCGCCGCCGCTGTGTATTTCAAAAAGAACGACAAGACTCCGCCAGCGAAGGAATTTGCCTTCCAGGCGCATGTGCCTGCCGGCGAGTTCACCTTTCGCGACGGCACGCGCATCAGTCTTCCCGACTACTGGATAGACAGTCACGAAGTCACCATCGGGCAATATGCGGAGTTTCTCGCTGCCACCGGAAAAGTCGAGCCCGGGAAATTTGACCTCCCTGGTCAGCCGAAAGAGAAGGCTGGCCACGAGCCAAAAGACTGGTCCGCGATCCACGCCGCAGTGCAGTCCGGCGAATCATGGAACGGCTATCCAGTTTCCAAAGACTCCCCGGTTTTCAACGTGGACTGGTGGGACGCCTCCGCCTACGCCGGCTGGAAAGGCCGCCGGCTCCCCACCGAACAGGAGTGGGACAAAGCCGCGCGGGGCACCAACGGCCTCCCCTGGCCCTGGGGCACCGAAGCCGACCCCGCCCGCGCCAACACAGGTGCCGACTACACCGAACAGCCCGGCACCGGCACCACCGACGGCCACACTTGGTGGTGCGACGTGGATGCCATGCCGCGCGACGTCAGCCCTTACGAGGTCCACGGAATGGCGGGAAATGTTTCCGAATGGACTTCCACCCTCGCGCCCGATCCCGACGATCCCGACAAAACCGTCCCCGTATTCCGCGGCGGTGATTTCCGCCGTCAGTCGGCTTCTCCGGTGACGACACCATGGCTTGCCAAAAGCCCATCTTACGCCCAACCTTTCATCGGATTCCGCACCGTCAGTTCCTCAGCTCCCTCCAGCGCGAAATAACCCGCCACGCCCGCCATCATGAATGCATTCGCCCGGCTTTTCCTCCTCCTGATTCTTCTCGCTGTTCCACGGCTCCACGCCCAGCTCACCGTCAGCGCCGCCGTGGAGCGCACGAATTATCTCTCTTACGAGCCGCTCCAAATCACGGTTACGGTCACCAACACGAGCGGTGGTGACGTCGTCCTCGGAGGCCCGAACAACACCACATGGATGAACTTCGTCATTACCGGCGAAAACGGCCGGCCAGTCACAGCCATAGACAGCCCCAATGCCGACGCCATCATCTGCCGCGCCGGCCAGTCGCTCCAAAAACGATTCAATCTTCCGCGCTACTTCCACCTCGTGGACTCCGGGACTTATGTTGTAAAGGCGAGCGCCTACTTCGCGGACCTCCAGCGCTGGGTTTCCTCACGCCCCGTGCGCGTCGCCATCAGCCAGGCTGCGAGGCCCCGCTGGGAGCAAACCATCTCCCTGCCGCGGGGCCACAAGCTCGCCGGGAAATATCGCCGCTATCAACTCATTAACTTCCATGACACCGACCGCTCTTATCTCTATGTCCGCATCATTGATGAAAGCACCGGCATGTTCGTCGCGACCTACCGTCTCAGTTCCCTTGAGCCTGGCCGTGAAGTCCAACCGGCCATAGACCGGAATCAAAATCTCCACGTCCTCTGCCTGGGCAGCCCGCGGGTGTGGGTGCATCAGTCGCTGGATCCCGATGGGACCGTACTCAGTCAGAAATTTTTCCAGCGCGGAGAAGGAACCCCTCAATTGGTGACCCAGTCCTCCGGGGAAGTCATGGTGATGGGCGGCACCTTTTACGATCCGACGGAAAAGCCGGCCACCCCCGCCGGCAGCGACCTCATCCGCCGCCTCTCCGACCGCCCCGCCGGCGTTCCCCTGCGCTAAGCCCGACAGCCGTAAATCTTTCCCTGTGAGACAAATAGTCTTTGGCGTAGTGCTCAGGGTAATTTAGATTAGTTAACTAATCCCGCGCCCATGCCCCGTGCTATTCTTCCCATTTCCCGCAGTCTGCCTGCCCTGCTCACCCTGCTGGCGTTCCTGCTGAGCAGCATCCCGGCGCTGGCCGGGAGGTTTAGCCGCGTGATCATAGATCCTGGTCACGGCGGCGACGACAACGGGGGCAAAATCGGGTACATCTTTGAAAAGCACCTTGCCCTCGACGTCTCGCTGCGCCTCGAAAAATACCTTACCGGCAAAGGAATCCGCACCACGATGACGAGGAAGACCGACGTCTTCATTCCGCTCGAAGACCGCAGCGCCGTCGCCAACAAAACCAGCAACAGCATCTTCGTCTCCATCCATTTCAACTGGGTCAGCTACGGCGGTCCCAGCGGCACCGAGACTTTCTACTGCGGCAGTGGCGGAGTCCCGCTCGCCAACGCCATCCAGAGCAGCGTAGCCGCCGGACTCGGCACTCCTAACCGCGGCGTGAAGTATGCGCGCTACAAAGTCTTGAGGTCCTGCGCGCGCCCTGCGGCCCTCATTGAGGGAGGCTTTATTTCGACCAGCACGGAGCGCTCCCGCATTCTGGACCCCAAGTACCGCCAGCGCCTTGCTGAGCTCATCGGCGACGGCATCCTGCGCTACCGCCGGATGTAGTCATCCGCAGCGTCACTTTGCTGCCGCGATTTCCACCACCACTGCGGTACAGTTGTCCCTGCCGGACTCACTGACCGCCGTTTCCACGATCTTCTCCGCACGGCTGATCGCCTTCGTGCGCGCGGCGACCATCAGTTCTGCAATTCGATCATCCCACAGGCCGTCCACGACGCCGTCGGAGCAAAGGAGAAAGCGGTCGCCAGCCTGACAACTCACCGCGCCTAATTGAGGATCAATGGACTGATGCCCGGCGCCGAGCGCCTGATTAAGCACATTGCGGCGCGGGTGCGTGCGCGCCTCACGCTCATTGATCTTCCCCTGCCTCCGCAGCCAGCCGGGGTAACTGTGATCCTCTGTCACCTGACGAAGCTCGCCGCCGTACGGGAGGTAGTAGATACGGCTGTCGCCGATGTGCGCGAAGTGCATCCACCCCGGCGAGAAACACGCCAAACTCAGCGTCGCCCCCATGCCGGCGCATTCCGGATAGATGCTCATTTTCCCGATTTCCGCATGAACATGATGAAACACCTCCACCAGGACATCGCCGATGCCCGACGTCAGTCGAGAGGCCGTCATCCGATACGTCCGCGGGAGCAAACGAGTGATCCAGTCCACCGCGATGCGGCTGGCGAACTCCCCTGCTTTCGCGCCGCCCATGCCATCGCTCACGGCGAAAACAAAATCCCCCTCATCCATGGATGACTCTCCCGTCTTTCCCAGAAAGCGAAGCCCCTCCGCATTGAACGTGAGCGCCAAAAACGCATCCTCGTTGTTCGCCCGCACCCGACCACGATGGGTCATGCCGGACCAGGTGAATTGTTCGACGGGAGTTGTTTTGCGTTTTACCGGCATAGTGATGAAGCAGTAAAGGATGGAGGTTTTCGGAGTGAACATTCCTGTCCTCCGGCCCTCCGCATCAAGTCACTCCGGATCCGGCTCTGGCGGAGGCGGGCCGAGATCAGGGTGTTCGAGGATGGTGGCGAATTCGAAATCAATGAGACAAAAACGACCGTCACTGGTCCGATAAGTCACATTGCGGAGGTAGCGATCCTCATGGCGGACGCCGTACTGCTCCAGTTCCACGAAGAGCTGCCGCAAACGGTCCGGCGTGAGGTGCTCCACACGTGCCCCGCAGTTCGTCGTGACCATGGTGAGTTGCCCGTCATCCGCCTCGAGCACTCGCGGCACAAAAGAACACCGTGCCTTCTCAAGGTAGCGCAGCACACGAACTTCATGCTCGTAGCGTTCCTTCGCCATGTGTCCGCGAAACGTCTTATGCACCCGGCCATCGTAGCCGAGCCGCACCGTCGCACGCGCTGTGTTCTTCGTTTCCTGCATCTTCGCCTTCCAAATAACCAACAACCGACCTCAAAGCAAGCCCTCCCCTCCGAACAGCATTCACATCATCAAGCCGTGAGAATTCCCTCGCTCGCGAATCGCTCCAGGCGCTGGGCCACCGTAGTCGCCATCTCCGCACGTTCCGCCGCCGGATCAACGCCGGGCGCATTCGTGATGGCGAGCATCGCATCCACTATTTCCCCGTGAGTCCGCGTTCCGTCGAGCAGCGGGATCAGGCGGAGTGTCACTTCGCTCTGCAGCGTAATGCTGACGTGGCGCAAAGTAGTGACGAGATTCCCGCGCATTACCTGCCATCTGGCAAGGGCGCTGGCCATCGGGCGGTCGCTGACCGTCTTACACAGCACCAAAGGCTCGCAGTGCAAATCCACAAGTCCCGCGGAGTTCAGATGCAGTAGAAAGCCGGCGAGCCCTGCGGCAGTGCCGTCCACAGCCGCATCACTTACTCCGGCGGCGGACAGTTTCTCGCGCACTCCATGCACCAGATCAGAGAATTGAAGACGCAGGGGCCAGGCGTTGATCAACGTGGCCAGCGCCGCTTTGCCCGCAGGCATGGCAGTCTCGAGACTCGGGCCGCGCGGACTGGAAAAAGCCACCTCCACTCCCGGAGAGAGATCAATGGCCCCATCCGGCCCCTTCGCCGGGCAGGATACCCACAACTCCGGAACGCGCGCCTTGGCTGCTGTTTCCAAAACCGGGACCCCGGCACGGCAAAGAAGTGTCTGGCGAAAGCGCCGGCCTTTCAAAAAATCAAGATACTGCTCGTGATGCAGCCGCCCGCGCGCAATCCTCGCGAGATTCTCCCTGACCGGTGGCGGCAGATGCAAGTCCACCATTTCTATGGCCTCCGCCTCCGCGAGAAACTGCAGCCCGTGTTCCGCAGCCATGCCCGCAAACTGAACGAAATAGAAAGCTTCGTTCCATTCCCCGAGGTCATCGTGCAACACATAGTTAGGCGTCGCTTCCAGAAACCGGGCTGCCTCGCCGTGCAGTGCCTGCTGCACCAGGTCTCCAGCCGGCGCACCCGCAATGAATGACGCCATCTCCCTTCCCGCCGCCAGCAGCGCAGCGGCATCCTTCGTGTCGCCGGCGTGGAAGAGCATCATCTCCCGCAGCATCGCCCTCACGTGAGCCCCGGGCAGCGCGAGAAAGCTGACGAAAGCCACCCCCTGCGGCGCCAGCAACTCCTGGCATATCGTGAGAACCTTATCCCTCACCACCGGCGGCACCCACGAGAAGACTCCGTGCGCGATGATGTAGTCGAACTCCCCCCACGACGCATCTATGTCGAGGATGTTCGCATGCCGCAGTTCGATGTTCTTAAGCCCAAGGTCGCGTATGGCCTCGTGTCCGTTCTCCACTGCACGAATGGACAAATCCGCGCCGACAAAGCGGCTGCCCGGCAGTCCGTAAGCCATGGGGATAAGATTGCTGCCGTTGCCGCATCCCAGCTCCAGCACCCGGCAATTTCCGACAGGCGCCGGGCGCAGTCCGTGCAGGGTCGCCTGAGTGGCCATTACGCCGGGATGCGAGCTTTTGTGCGTATAGCTCGGATAGAGAATCTCGTCGTAGATCGTGGAATCGGAAGCGCTGCTCATCGTCCCGCAGAAAGGAGTCCCGC
The DNA here is from genome assembly GCA_031429155.1 of Verrucomicrobiota bacterium. Taxonomy (GTDB): domain Bacteria; phylum Verrucomicrobiota; class Verrucomicrobiia; order Verrucomicrobiales; family V1-33; genus V1-33. The sequence continues at coordinate 13,997 of JANOZA010000468.1, forward strand.
TCCACTGCGGTCAACCGCAGCGGCAGGGATTTCAGGCTCATCGTGAAGTCGCATGACACACACTGCCCTGGGCAGGACAATTTCCGCGGAGGCAAAAAAACGCTTCCAATATGGCACAATCAGTGCTTTCAGCCTGCCCTGTCCGGCGCGCCGCAACCACTCGCGCAGGGCGCTCCACACCCGTAAATCACACCCAACTCAACCATGGCTAAATACAAACTCGAATACATCTGGCTCGACGGCTACACACCCACAGCCAGCCTCCGCAGCAAAACTCAAGTCAAAGAGTTTGCCACATCCCCCAAACTCGCCCAGCTCCCCATGTGGGGCTTTGACGGCAGCAGCACCCAGCAGGCCGAGGGGCGCAGCTCCGACTGTATGCTCAAGCCGGTCGCCGTTTACCCTGACACGACGCGCAAGAACGGCTTGCTCGTCATGTGCGAAGTCATGATGCCCGATGGCAAGACCCCACACCCGTCGAATACCCGCGCCGGCATTCCTGATGATCCAGGAGCATGGTTTGGCTTTGAGCAGGAGTACTTCCTTTATCAGGACGGTCGCCCGCTCGGCTTCCCGGAGAACGGCTACCCCGCTCCCCAGGGTCCGTATTACACCGGCGTCGGCTACAAGAATGTCGGCGACATCGCACGCCAGATCGTCGAGGAACACCTCGACCTCTGCCTCGATGCCGGCATCAATCACGAGGGCATCAATGCCGAAGTCGCCAAAGGTCAGTGGGAATTCCAGATCTTCGGAAAAGGCAGCAAGAACTGCGCCGACCAGGTCTGGGTCGCCCGCTACATTCTCGCCCGCGTCTGTGAAAAATACGGCGTGGACGTGGAATGGCACTGCAAGCCTCTCGGTGCCACTGACTGGAATGGCTCCGGCATGCACTGCAACTTCTCCACCACCTTCATGCGCGAAAAAGGCGGCAAGAAGTACTTCGAGGCCCTGATGGCCCAATTCAGCAAACGCTGCAACGAACACATCGCCGTCTATGGCCCGGACAACCACATGCGCCTCACCGGCCTGCATGAAACCCAGGCCATAGACAAATTCTCCTACGGCATCGCTGACCGCGGCGCTTCCGTGCGGGTGCCCCACAGCTTCGTGAACAACGGCTATAAAGGCTATCTCGAAGACCGCCGCCCGAACAGCCAGGGCGATCCCTACGCCATCGCCGGTCGCGTGCTCAAGACGATCAGCGAAGTCCCGAAGAAGTAACCGGAAGACCGCTGACTCAATAATTACGAAGCGCCGCCTGGAAACAGGCGGCGCTTTTTCGTGCGCTTGAAGACCGGGTGCCGCTACTCCGCCAAATACTTCTCAAGGAACAGCAGGCCGGTGCGCCCGGCGGTTTCGATGCTCGCAGGATTGAGCTGATCCAGAGTGTCGGCAGACGTGTGCCAAAACTCGCGAAAGCTATTGAAGTCAATAAAGTCAATCACCTCCATGCCAAGCCAGCTCAGTGGCACATGGTCATCCGTTATTTGTTCACTGGTGTCGCGGAAGTGCTTCTGGAAACCCAGTTCTTCCGCCGCCTTCTGCGCAAGACCCGACAACCGCCGCGAGCCGTTGGCGGGGAATTCCACTTCCAGTTTCTGATCGCCGATCATGTCGAATACGATGCCATGGCGCGGCATCTGCGCGGCAGGAAGCGTGCGCAGCTCCTTCGCATAATGGCGGCTGCCGAAGAGTCCGTCGAAACGGGAATCGCCAAAGCCGCGCGGCTCGGTAAATCCAGTGATGGCCTCTTCGCCGTCGAAAAAAACGAGTTCCAGACGGGCCGCAAAAGCCGGCACCGGTGCCGCTGCGCGCGCGACCTCAAGCAGCAGTCCGGTACTGGATCCGCCGTCATTGGCGCCGACGAACTTCGTACTTTGAAACCACTTCGTGTCGTAGTGAGAGCAAACCAGGGTCGGCACAGGCCGCGTCCAGGTATCGGTGCCAGCGACGGGAAAACGCGCGCGGACGTTGGCCATCTTGATAGTGCCCCGCAGGATGGTGTCAGCGTTGAATTCCTGGCGCTTTGTTTCCCAGCCTGCTTCCTTAAGCCGCTTTTCGATGAACTGCCGCGAGGTTTCTATCTCCACACTTCCGCTGGGCCGGGGACCGAGTGCCACCAGGGCCTTCACATCCTGCATCGCACGGTCGCCGGAGAAATTGGTCCAGGCCGTGGCCTTCACCGGCGCACGGGCCTCTCCTTTACTGCCGCCGCCGCTCCCATTGTTGCAGGACGACAGCAGCGCGGTGGCCAGAAGGAAAAGCAGGATGGCTTTCATGGGATTTATTCAACCGGGACGCCAAGCAGGTCGAGCAGTCGGGAGAGATCGTCATTGCCGTAATACTCGATTTCGATCTTCCCCCTCTTGTCGCCGTGATGGATGGCTACCTGGGTGGCAAAGCGTTCGCGGAGTCTATTTTGCAGCGAGTTGATGGCGGCATCCAGATGCTGTTCCGGTGCGGCCTTCCCTTTCTTGCCACCGGTCTTCCCGCCGGTGCGCTGCTGCTCGCGCAGCACCTGCTGCTCGGTCTGCCGCACGGTCAATCCCTGGCGGACTACCATGTCGGCCACCAGCTTTTGGAGATCGGGCTCGCGCAGGGAGAGAATGACTTTGGCGTGGCCGGTGGAGAGGAGTCCCTGGCTGAGCAGGAGTTTCACATCCGGCGCGAGATCGAGCAGTCGCATCGCATTGGCCACGGTGGCGCGATTCTTTCCGACGCGCTGTGCGATGTCTTCCTGACGCAGACCAAACTCCCGCGCGAGCCGCGCATAGGCCTCGGCTTCCTCCACAGGATTCAAGTCCTCACGCTGAAGGTTTTCGATGAGCGCCATCTCCAGCACATCGCGATCGCTGGCGCTGCGCTCAATAACCGGGACTTCGGCAAGACCCAGTTGCTGACAGGCACGAAACCGGCGCTCACCGGCGATGAGTTCAAGGGTCCCGTTCACCCGCCGCACCACGAGCGGCTGGATCACGCCATGCTCGCGAATGGACTCCATCAACTCCGTCAGTTGCTCGTCACGAAAAGTCCTCCGCGGCTGCATGGGACTGGGCCGCACCTGGTCCAGCGCCACTCGGAGCACACGATCTCCCGCCGGCATCTCCGGTGCCGCAACCGGCTCGGCAGGAGCCAGCGTTTCCCCGGCATCGGGCACCGGCGTCGCACGTTTCGACGCGCCGCTGATGAGAGCGCTGAGGCCCTTTCCAAGTGCATTCTTCGACATAACCGGCGAGACTGGCGGGCGGCCTGGTTAAGTCAATGAAGGAATCCCCCGGACTCGGTTCGCGGCTTCCCAACGGCGTCAAGAAACATGATTACGGCTCCCTTCAATCACGCCAAACATTCCGCCAGCAACTCCGCGAAAGCGCCTGCGGCATCGCGACCGGTGGCGATCACTTCTGCATGATCCAATGGCCCGGCCAGTCCCGCAGCCCAGTTCGTCAGGCAGGAGAAAGCGGCGATATTGAGGCCAAGCGCGCGGGACTGGATGGCTTCGAGCACTGTGGACATGCCGACGGCATCCGCGCCGAGTATGCGCAACATGCGGACTTCAGCAGGAGTCTCATACTGGGGGCCGCACAGCCCGGCATACACGCCCTGGTGCAGCGGCATCCCCTGCCCCGCAGCAGTGCGGGTGAACTTCTCGCGAAGCGGCAATGCATAGACATCGGACATATCCACGAAGTTCGGTCCTCCGCTGAGCGGCGAATGGCCGGTGAGATTCAAATGATCGGTGAGCATCATCCACTGGCCGGGAGGAAAGCCGGGATTGAGCGTGCCTGCGGCGTTGGTGAGAATGAGCGAGGAAATCCCCGCTCCCGCCAGCACCCGGACACCGGCCGTGACATCGGCGGCACTCCAGCCCTCGTAGAGATGGACCCGTCCGCTCAGCACCGCGAGCCGGGCATTTCCAAGGGTTCCTAAAATAATCTCACCGGCGTGCCCGCTGACGCGCGACTGCGGCAGTCCAGCATCCGCAAAGGGGATTCGCTCAGCGATTTCGATCCGCTCAACAAACCCTCCCAATCCGGACCCAAGCACGAGGCCTGTCTCAGGCCGAAACCTCTGCAAAACACCGGCGGAGTCATTCATAGCATTCTACATTTTGCATTCTTCATTTCTCAGAATCCTCCTCCGAGGGCGAGATTCAAATCAATGCGCGCCTGAAGAAGTTGGTTTTGCAGCCGGAGCAAACCACTTTGGGATTCAAAGACGCGGCGCTGTGTCTCCAGCAGCCGGAGCACAGCCACGCCGCTGGAGTTCAAGCCGCCGCCGTTGTCGGCGATTCCTTTCTCGTAGCGGGCCATCAGCATGTCCCGCGACTTGACTGACTCTTCGACAAAAGCACGCTGGGCTTTGAGCTGCTCCAGGATGTAAGTCTCTGCGGCCATCGCGGTTTCGACTTCCCGGAAGGCCTCGCTGGCCGTGGCAGCGTAACGGCTGACAAGTTCCTCGCGCTCTGCTTCACTGAGCCGCACCTGCGAACGGAGGGCTCCACCTTTATAGAGCGGCTGCGTGAGTGACTGGAGCAGGCTGGCGACGAGTTTGCGTTCATCCAGCAGGTCACTGAGTTGAGGATCACGGGTGCCGGCACCGGCAGAAAGCCGGAAGGACGGCAGCAGCGCTTTGCGTGACGCATCCTCGCGCCGCATGGCCGCAGCAATACGGCGCTCGGCGGCGAGAATGTCCGGGCGGCGCAGGAGCAGCGTGCTCGGCAACCCAGTGGGCACATTGCGCCGCAACCCCGGGAGTCGGCCTGACGTTTTTACGGCGGCGGACGGGTAACGCCCCATCAATGTTTCCAGTGAGCGCTGCGCTGCATCGCGCGCACGGAGACGGGCCTGAAGATTCGACTCCGCCGCGGCCACGCTGCTTCGCACCAGCCGCACATCGGAAGCAGGCACCGCCTCCAATCCCCGGCCGTATGCCCGCTCCACGATGGCGAGTTGCTTACCATAGGACTCCACGGTCTGCCGTCCGAGCACGACCTGTTCCTCCGCCTCAAGGAGATTGCAGTATGCCTTCGCCGCGTTCGCCGCCAGCGAGAGGCGCGCCGCTGCGTAGTCAGCCTCTGCCGCCTGAGCACCGGCGATGGAGGCGGAAACATTATCGCGCACGCGGCCCCAGACATCGGCTTCCCAGGAGACGTCAAGAGACAGCGCGTAGTCGTTTTCAAAATTCCAGTCGGTGGCGTGATCGCCTGACTGGGAAGCCCGCAGGCCGGAATTCACCTCTGGCAGTCGCGCCGCACCATCGCGGACCGCGCGGATGCCTGCCTGCCGCATTCTTGCAGCGGCCGCGTGAAGATCAGGATTGGCGGCGACAGCTTCCCGCACAGCGGTGCGCATCGCAGCGTCATCGAACTGCTCCAGCCAAGCCGTTGGCTCGGCGGCAGTGCGTCCCGGCAAGGTAGCCGTCCAGGACTCGCCTGGCTGCACACCTTCAGGCAGCGGCGGCCGAGTTCCCGGCGGCGGAAGCGTACAGGAAGTCAGCAGGGCTGCGGTGAAGAGGAGCGAAAGTCGAAACGGAAGCACTGGAGTCAGGGCGGTGAGAGATGAACTCATCACGCCGCAGTTTCCACGGGAGGCAACGCGGAAGTCCATCCGCATGTGGCCGCGTGACGGGGGCGCGAACAAGTAACTGGCGTGCGGTCCGGCGGCGCGTATCAGTGAATCCATGAATTGCGGTAACATTCACTACACAACAAGCCGGCGCGACTTTCTGCGCCGGGCGGGAGGGGGCTTTGGGGCGCTGGCGCTGGCTCACTTGCTGGGCGCGGAGAAAGCAGGAGCGACTCAGCGTCCGCATTTTCCCGCGAAGGCTAAGAGTGTGATCTTTCTCTTTATGGAAGGCGGACCGAGTCACATTGATCTTTTCGATCCGAAGCCGCTACTCAACAAACTGGCTGGAAAAAAAATCCCGGACAGCTACAAGCCGGTCATCACCGCGATGGGCGAATTTAATTCTCCCCTGCTCGCCTGCCAGCGTCAGTGGCAGCAGCACGGGCAAAGCGGGCTGTGGGTGAGCGACTGGCTGCCCCACATCGCCACCTGCGCGGACGATCTGGCCGTTATCCGGTCATGCTGGGCGGATGGCGTGAACCATTCGTCCGGCGTTTGTCAGATGAATACGGGCAGCACGCTCGGTGGACGTCCCAGTCTGGGAAGCTGGGTGAGTTATGGCCTCGGCACGGCCAATCGTGACCTGCCGGCCTACGTCGTGATGCAGGACAATCCCACGCCGGTCATCAACGGCCCGCGCAACTGGAGCGCCGGATTCATGCCGGCGGCGTGGCAAGGCACCCGCATCACGCCAGGCTCAGAGCCGATCCCCAATCTCCATCCGCCAGGCTCCGTGACGGATGTGAGGCAGCGCGGCAAGCTCTCCTTTCTCGACCGCATGAACCGCCGCTACGCCGAGCAGCATCCGGAGAACAGTGAACTGGAAGCGCGCATCGCCAGCTACGAACTCGCCTACCGGATGCAGTCGTCTGCGCCCGAGGCGGTGGACCTGACGAAAGAGTCTGAAGCCACGCAGCAGCTCTACGGCATGGATGAAAAGGAGACGGAAACCTTTGGCCGCATGTGCCTCCTGTCGCGGCGGCTCGTGGAACGCGGCACGCGGTTCGTGCAACTCTACAGCGGCGCAGGCAGCAAATGGGACGCCCATGCGAAGATCGAATCGAATCACAGCGGCCTGTGCAAAGCGACGGACAAACCGATAGCCGGACTGCTGAAGGACTTGAAAGCGCGCGGCCTGCTCGATGAAACGCTCGTCGTCTGGGGCGGCGAATTCGGCCGCACGCCCCAGAGCGAAAAAGGCGACGGACGCGATCACAATCCATGGGGCTTCACCATGTGGATGGCCGGCGGCGGCGTGAAGGGCGGACAGACCATAGGCTCCACGGACGACCTCGGCTTCCACGCAGTAGAGGACCGGCTCCACGTCCACGACCTCCACGCCACCATTCTCCACGCCCTCGGCATCGGGAACATGGATCTCATCTATAAATACAAAGGCCGCCCCGAACGCCCGACGCTCAATGAAGGCGAGGCTTACCTGAAGCTGTTCGCGTAAGGACGGCGGCGCTACTTCTCCGCCACGTAAATGCTCGCGATGCCGAGGCTCACAGGAATGGCCCGGGCTTTCGTGTAGCCATTCGACGTCAGCATTTCACACATCGCGTCACCCGACGGGAACTTCTCGATGGACCCCGCGAGGTAGGCGTAGGCCTCATACTGGCCGGTGATCCAGCCGGCGATGCGCGGCATGATTTTGTGCAGGTAGAAACGATACGGCCCGCGCAGCAGAGCGAAACGCGGCAGCGAGAAGTCGAGGATGATCAACGCGCCGCCCGGTCGCGTTACGCGCGCCATTTCACGCACGGCATCCGGCCATGACGCCATGTTCCGCAGACCGAATGCCGCCGTCACGGCGTCGTAAGCGCCTTCATCAAACGGCAGGTGCATCGCATCCGCCTGGATGAGTTCCAGACCGGGCACGTTCCGCTGCCGCGCCACTTCCAGCATCGGTGCTGAGAAGTCGGCACCGGTGATGGCGATGCCCGGATTCTTCTTCGCGATCTCCGCAGCGAGATCTCCAGTGCCCGTTGCCAGGTCGAGGAGCTTTCGGGGAGCCAACTCACGAACGATTCGAGCCACTTTGCGCCGCCACAGGATGTCCGTGCCCAGCGAGAGCACGTGATTGGTGATGACGTAACGCCGTGCGATCTTCGCGAAGGCGTCCTGGACGAAAACGGGATCCTGCATGGGAGACGGGCCGGAAACGCGGCGGTGGTGCTCTCGAGAGGATTCGAACCTCCACAGGTTACCCCATATGATCCTGAGTCATACGCGTCTACCAATTCCGCCACGAGAGCATTTCCGCCGAAAGCGTGCGCGAGTCATGCACGGTTGCCCGGGAGCGACAACTGAATTTTTCCAGCATCGCCAGAGTGCCTCCCGCCGAACGCATTTCCGTTTGAGCCCGCGCACTGAGCCGCAAGCGTGGAGGAAATGACCGCCGACGAAGCCCGAACCCGCATCGCGCAACTCTCCACAGAACTGGAGCGCCACAACCGGCTCTACCACCTGGAAGCCTCCCCGGTGATTTCCGATCGTGAGTTCGACGCCCTGCTGCGGGAACTATCGGAACTGGAAGCGCAGTGGCCAGCGCTGGCCTCGGCGAATTCTCCCACGCAGCGCGTTGGTGGCGCTCCCATCGAGGGCTTCACTCAAATCACCCACGCCGTCCGGATGATGAGTCTGGACAACACCTACTCGGAAGGAGAAGTCGCGGAGTTCTACCAGCGCATGGTGCGGCTGACGGGCATGGAGAAGATCGCCACGATTATTGAACCGAAAATAGACGGCGTGGCGGTATCGGTCTGCTATGAAAACGGCTCGCTGAAGTACGCGGCCACGCGCGGCGACGGGACTACGGGCGACGACATCACGGCGAATGCGCGCACCATAAAAAGCCTGCCGCTCACTTTGCCGCCGGGTGCCCCGCGACTCCTGGAGGTGCGGGGCGAGGTTTTCATGCCCATTGCCGGCTTCCGCAAACTCAACGACGAACGTGAGGCGGCGGGCGATGCGCGATTCATGAATCCGCGCAATGCCACGGCGGGCACACTCAAGCAGCTTGATCCCAGGATCACGGCAAAGCGCCCGCTCGATGTGATCTTCCACGGCCTCGGCCAGGCGGAGGGTGTGGAAATGGAAACGATCGCTGATTTCCACGCCCTGTTGGACCGCATGGGAATGCGAAAGGCTGACCGTGTCTGGCGGGCCGATGACCTTGAGGGAATCCTCACCGCTATTCGCGAACTCGACTCCGTGCGCCGCACGCTGCCCTACGAGACTGACGGTGCCGTGGTGAAGGTGGCCAGCGTTGCCATGCAGCAGGCCGTGGGCAGCACCGCCAAGTCCCCGCGCTGGGCGATGGCTTATAAATACGAGCCCGAGCGCGCCGAGACGCTCCTTCACGCCATCACCGTGCAGGTGGGCCGCACCGGCGTTCTCACCCCCGTCGCGGAACTGGAACCGGTCCTCGTTTCCGGCACCACCGTCTCGCGCGCCACGCTGCACAACGACGAGGAAATCCAGCGTAAGGACATCCGCGTGGGGGACACTGTCATCATCGAGAAGGCCGGCGAGATCATTCCTGCTGTCATCGAAGTCGTTCTGGCCAAACGGCCCGCGGACTCCGTGCCGTTCAATCTCTACGCACACATCGGTGGCAAATGCCCCTCTTGCGGCAGCCCCGTGGTGAAAGAGGAAGCTTTTGTCGCATGGCGCTGCGTCAACTTCGCCTGCCCCGCACGCGCGGCCACGCAGCTCAAACACTTCGCCTCGCGCAAAATGCTCGACATCGACGGCCTCGGGGAAATCGTCGCCGACAAACTCGTGGAGCGGGGCTTGGTCCGCACACCGCTCGATCTCTTCGATGTGAGTGAAGAAATCCTCGGCGCGCTCAATCTCGGCACCGACGACGATCCGCGCATCTTCGGCCCAAAGAACGCCGCCAAAGTCATCGCCGGCCGCGAACGCGCAAAGACAATGCCGCTCAACCGCTGGCTCTTCGCCGTGGGCATTCCCGACGTGGGGGAATCCGCCGCACGCGAGTTGTCGCGCCTCCACCGCAACTTCGCGGAACTCGCTGAATCGCCGGTCCTTCATGAACTGGCTCAGCTCAAGAAAGGCAAAGC
>JANOZA010000469.1:0-7686 GCA_031429155.1 Verrucomicrobiota bacterium
GATCGCCGAAGGCCGCCGCCCCAACATCCTCGACATGATGAAGAACGGCGAAATCGCCATGATCATCAACACCCCCAGCGAACAGGTGACGCGGAAGGATGAAGTCATCATCCGCAGCACCAGCGTCAGCACGCGGACGCCGATCCAGACCACGCTCCGCGGCGCACGGGCCGCCGCTCATGCCATCGGCTCACTTCAAAAAAACAAGCTGGAGGTAAAGCCGCTGCAGGAGTATCACTCTTAACCCGCCCGCCTCTCATGATTATCATACCTGGCTTCCTCGTCGCCTGGCTCACCTTTCCGGGGATCATCGTCCATGAGTTTGCGCACGCGTTTTTTTGCCGCCTCACGCGGACAAAGGTGCATGAGGTGTGTTACTTCCGTTTCGGCAACCCGGCGGGCTTCGTGCGACACGATCCTCCCAACTCTGTCTGGAAGCAGCTCTTGATCGCGGGCGGGCCATTCATCATCAACAGCATCGCCGGCTTCGTTATCGGATTGCTGGCCTTCAAGTTCATCATGCCGCACAAGGACTGGAGTGTCCTGCGCTTCATCGCCGGCTGGCTCGCTGTCGCTGTGGCCATGCACGCGTTCCCAAGCCGCCCCGATGCGGTCAGCGTCTGGCAGGCGCTGTGGGGCAAGAATGCCGGCAAAGTTCCCGTGGCGGCGCGCATCATCGGCACACCGATCGCAGCGATCATGTATCTCGGTGCGCTCTTCGCCGTGGCGATGGTGGATGTGATTTATGGAGCGGTAGTTGGACTGCTGATTCCGAACCTGCTCCTCAAATAGTGCTGGTTCCCGACCTGCGAAGGGTGCCGACGAATTGTCCCGCTGGGGCTGCAAAGCAGCTACGGGGAGAACGCATTCGCCAGCAGTTCATCGGGACCCTTCACCGCGACTGGGAAGAAATCGGGGCTGCCCATGTCCGGAAATCTGGTCAGAGTAAATCTCTTGGATTGAACTGCACGGTTCCGCAAACCACCGCGCAGCGCTCCTCTTTCTTCAGCCGCAGCCACTTGGAAAGCGTCAGCCGGTTCTCCGACACCGCGGCGACAACCTTTCGCGCCAGTCCGCGAATGGCGGAGGCGCTGATGTCCACGGCGGCGGTGCGCCAGTTGGCGGTGGCCCAGAGGAGGGTGATCCATGCGCTGTCGCCCTGGTAGATTTCGCCGGTGTTGGACATGACTACGATTTCGCGCTCGGGGTGAAGTGCCGCGAGGCCGGGGCAGAGGCGCCGGGCATCTTCGCTTTGATACGGAAGGAAGCAGACGGGGATGAGTTGCGGCTGATGGCTGAGCCAGTTGCGGCAGGTGGCGCAAAGGCCGCATTCGCCGTCGTAGAAGGCGTAGAGGGTGGTGATGACGTTCATGGTTTGGAAAGGGGTTGAGGCTGAAGAAAAGGGCACCCGCCTCCGGGTGGGGAAGCGGGTGCCGTGAGGGCCGTTCACGATGGCCCGGCGGGACGTGCTCAGCTACCGGCTGCCGGGGGAACGGGCAGTGTATTCACCGCTCCGGGGTTGGCCCAGGTGCCGGGAGTGACCATCGCGTTCGGCATCACTGGCGGGCGGGTCATCTTGCGGTCTTCGGCGTGCCGGCGGATGCGGTTGAAGACGAAGAGGTTGAAGAAGTGCATGAAACCGAGGACGAGGAGGACGACGCCCAGTTTGCCCGCCAGACCTTCAAAGACCTCCCGTCCGTCCTCCACCGTCTTCCCCAGTTTCAGGTAGAGGCAGACGAAGCCAAGGTTCACGAGGTAGAATCCCACGACCAGCAGGTGGTTCACGCTGGCGGCGAGTTCGTCGTTGCCGCTGAAGCTGGAAACCAGGAACACTTTACCGTTGCTGTGGAGAGTCCGGGCCACCCACACGGTGAGGGTGACGCTCAGGGCGATGTAGAGGCTGTAGGTGAGGATCATGTAGTTCATGGTTTTGTCTGGTTTGGGTTGTTGACCGGAGATTGGCGACTGCCTTTCTTTTCGGTAATTTCAGTCTAAACAGAAATTAGCGCCCTGCAATCTCTTTTTTCTGTCGTGACAGAATTTCAGGAATTCCTGATCGGGCATCATGCCCGGCTTCACGGACGCTGTCAGCGCGCCAACATCGAGCGTGCAGCGCGTTGAACAAAGCTTCAGCGCGCAGGCAAAATTCCATTTGCAATCAAATCTCCGGGCGCTCATATCCACCACCTGATCGCAGATGGCGACGCCTCGTTAGCTCAATTGGTAGAGCAGCTGACTCTTAATCAGTTTGTTTCAGGTTCAAGTCCTGAACGAGGTACCACTCTTACGGTGGATGGGTGCTTGCACGGTGGAGGCACGGAGGCATTATCGGCGCTCTTTTTCCCATGCCCGCACACGATCCCGCACTACTTCAGTCACTGGCCACGAAGGCCGGTACTCCTTACTGGCTTTACGACGCCGCCGTAATTCGCCGCCGCATCGCGGACATCCGCGGTATCACGGATGCGCCGAACCTTCAGGCACGGTTCGCGATGAAGGCATGTCCGGCGACCAAAGTGCTGTGCGAAATGGCGGCGGCCGGGATTTGGATAGATGCGGTGTCGGGTAATGAAGTGCTGCGGGCGCTGCGGGCGGGGCATCCGGCGGGCATGGAGCCACCGGCGATTTGTTTCACGGCGGATGTGTTCCGCGATAACGCGCTGTCCGTGGTGATGGAGCATGGGGTTTTGCCGAACATCGGGTCGCCGGGCATGATCCGGGATCTCGCAGCGGCGGGGTATCGGGGAAAGATATCGCTGCGGGTGAATCCGGGCTTTGGTCACGGCCATGTGAACTCCTGCGACACCGGCGGACCGAGCAGCAAGCACGGCATCTGGCACTCTGAAGTCGCTGCGGCCAACAGCGCGGCGCAGGCGGCAGGACTCAAGGTAGTGATGCTCCACGCCCACATCGGCAGCGGTCCGCAATTCGACGAACTGGTCGCCAATTTGAATCGGCTCACGGATGTCTTTGCGGCACTCGTTCCCCAGTTTCCAGCGCTGGAAGCCATCAGCCTCGGCGGCGGCATTCCTCACAACTATCGCGACCCCTCGGCGGTGCAGCCCATCAGCCGGCTGCGCGAACTGTTCGTGGCGGCGCAGGAGAAAGTGAGCAGGGCAGCAGGGCGAACGCTGCGTGTGGAGATCGAGCCAGGCCGCTATTATGTGGCTCCGGCCTGCACCCTGGTGACGAGGGTGACGGATGTGAAGCAGACGCGCGACAACGACAAAGGCAGCGGCGCGACGTTCGCCATGGTGGACGCCGGATTCGTGGACCTAGTCAGGCCAGCGATGTACGGAAGCTGGCACGGGATCAGTGTGGTGGGCCGGGAGGAAGAAGCGGCGAGCACCCCCGTGGTCATCGCCGGTCCGCTGTGCGAAAGTGGCGACGTTTTCACCCGCGATGATGCAGAACTCATCCAGCCGCGACCACTGCCGACCCTCACGGCGGGCGATTTGCTCAGCATTCGGGACGCCGGAGCCTACGGCTACGCCATGAGCAGCAACTACAACAGTATCGGACGGGCTCCCCAGCTTTGGCTGGAGGAAGATGGGACCGTTACCCGCATTTCCCGAAGAGAATCGCTCGAAGACGTCCTCAAAGCTGAGACAGAGGAGCCGCTGAATTAGGTTCCTCAGCCCGACGAGGTGGCCGGGGCTTGGACTAGGGGGGGTAAGATTTTTTCCTATTTTTGCATTCAAGGCTTGCGCCTAAGAGCCGCATCAGGCAAAACGCGCCCGGAAGGAGAATAATCTGTGTACTCGAACGACGACTATTTGCTCGAACTGCTTGTGGAATCCGGGAACGTAAGTCCCGATGACTCCGGGGAGGCGCAGGCCTCGAAGGGACGGCGCACGGCTTTGGAATATCTTGTGGAAACGGGCCGGGTGTCCGAAGAACTGCTGGCCCAGACGATGGCGATGAACTCGGGCATGGACTACGTGGACCTGGCGAGCTTCGTGCCCGACCCGGCGACACTGGAACTTTTGTCTCCGGAGGTGGCTAATAAGTACCACGTGCTGCCGGTGGGGTATGATGGCGGTCGCCTCGCGCTGGCTGTGGCTGACCCGCTGGACTTTCAGGCAATGGACAGCCTGCCGCACCTCGTGGACTATGCGCTAGATTTTTACTGTGCGCCGAAGTCCCAGATCACGCAGTTCCTCGTAGAATTTTACGGTTATCAAAAGGACGGCAGCGGAGATCTGGTGGTCGGTGGAACCGCGAGTGAGGGTGCCGTCACTGAAGCGGACGCGCCCATCATCCGGATGGTCAGCGAGATGCTTAGCGAAGCGGTTAATGCCCGCGCGAGCGACATTCACGTCGAGCCTCTGGAGAAGCGGCTGCGCATTCGCTACCGCATTGACGGCGTGCTCCAGGAGGCCGCGAGTCACCCGAAGCACCTGCACGCACCGATCATGGCGCGACTGAAAATCATGACGGGCTCGATGAGCATTGATGAGCGCCGCGTGCCGCAGGACGGCCGCATCCAGGCAAAGGTGGGCAACAAGGAGATTGACCTTCGTGTTTCCACCGTGCCGACGAATCACGGCGAAAGCGTGGTCATGCGTATTCTCGACAAAACCGGCCTGCTCCTCGGCCTTGGCGACCTCGGATTTTTCAGCGATGACCAGGATACTTTCAATGAACTGCTCGGACTGCCCGACGGCATTATTCTCATCACCGGCCCGACCGGTTCCGGTAAGACGACAACGCTCTATGCGTGCCTGAACACGATCAATCGTCCGGACAAAAAAATCATCACGGTCGAAGACCCCGTGGAGTATCAGCTCGCTGGCATCAACCAGGTGCCGGTGAAAGAGGACATCGGAATGACCTTCGGCGCGGCGCTGCGTTCCATGCTGCGCCAGGCGCCGAACATTATCATGATCGGGGAAATCCGGGATGCGGAGACGGCGAACATCGCCATCAACGCCTCCCTCACCGGTCACCTCGTCTTTTCCACTCTGCACACGAACGACGCCCCCAGCAGCGTGGCCCGTATGGCCAACATGGGAGTGAAGCCGTTCCTCATCGCCTCCGCCGTGCGTGCGATGATGGCGCAACGACTTGTCCGCAAACTCTGTCCGGAATGCAAATCGCCCGGCGAACTGGCCGAAAAGGAAATGCGCGCACTGAATCTCGACTCCTCCCGTATGGCAGACTCGAAGATCATGCAGGCAAACGGCTGCGGCAAATGCCGCCAGCGCGGCTTCCGCGGACGGATGTGCATTCTCGAAATTTTCAAAGTGGACGACCAGGTCCGCAACATGATCAACGAAGAACTGAGCACCCCACAGCTTCGCAAACGCGCCCGCGAACTCGGCATGAGGACTCTCCGTGAAGACGGCATCCGCAAAGCCCTGGCCGGCATGACGACGGCTGCGGAAGTTATCGAAACGACAATGGGGGATGCAGACTGATCCCAACGGAAGCACTAATCACTCTAGCAGAATAAAATCCCGGCCCGCAGGCCAATTTTCACACTGCGCCATTCATTCCTCACCCTGCCTTTTCCACCATGACCGCCCGCTACGTTCTCGATCTTTTCCAAAGCCGCGGAGTTCTCGACGACAGCCAGTTGCACGAACTCCTTGATGAAGTTGCCGCCACTGGCAAGGACATCAAAACGCTGCTGGTGAACTCCGGATTCGTGGAAAACGAAGAGCAAGTGTATGAGGTGATCGCCGAGGAACTTGGCGCGGAATTCGCCGACCTGCGGCGCTACGAGCCGCCGCGCGCGGTGCTCGATCTCATGCCGGCAAATCTCGCGAAGATGCACGGCGCGCTCCCGGTGGCTTATGACGAGCAGGGCCTTCATTTGGCCCTGATGGAGCCGCTGAATCCCCAAACGGTGGAGGATCTGCGCTTTGCGCTGGGCAAGCCCATCGTGGTTGTCGTCGGCGACGAGAACCGCATCGAGGAACTCATCAACCAGTGCTACGCCTCGGAAAATGAAGGCGCTGCCGACATCCTCGCGGGCATCCAGCTCGGCGATTTGGGCAAGGCGGGCGGTCTCGAAACAGAGGTGAATTCCGCGCCCATTGTGCGCTACGTGGACCTCGTGCTCTTTCAGGCGGTGAAGCAGCGCGCCTCAGACATTCACTTTGAGCCATTCGACGGTGAGTTCAAGATTCGTTACCGCGTGGACGGATCGCTGGTGGAAATGGCCCCGCCGCCGCCACACCTCGGACCGATTATCACCTCTCGTATCAAGGTCATGGCGAACCTTAACATCGCCGAGCGACGACTGCCGCAGGACGGTCGCATCATGAAAGTCATCGGCGGCAAGCCCATTGATATGCGCGTCAGCACTCTGCCCACAGTCCACGGCGAAAGCGTGGTGCTCCGGGTGCTCGACCGTGCGAGCGTCAATCTCGATCTCGAAAACCTGAATCTGCCTCCTGCGATCTACGATTACATCCTGGAAACCGTGCAGAAGCCGAACGGAATCTTCATCGTCACCGGCCCGACGGGTGCCGGTAAAACGACCACACTCTACGCCGCGCTACGAAAGGTGAACACCGTGGACAGCAAACTCCTCACGGTGGAAGACCCGGTGGAATATGACATCGAGGGCATTCTCCAGGTGCCAACCAACGAAGCCATCGGCGTCAATTTCGCCAAAGTGCTCCGCGCCTTCCTCCGTCAGGATCCTGATCGCATCATGGTCGGGGAAATGCGTGACAAGGAAACGGCGACCATCGCCATTCAGGCCAGCCTTACCGGTCACCTCGTGCTTTCCACGCTGCACACCAACGATGCGCCAGGCGCCGTGACCCGTCTGCTCGACATGGGCTGCGAGCCCTTCCTCGTCGCCGCCACTCTCGAAGCCGTGCTCGCCCAGCGACTCCTCCGAACCATCTGCAAGAACTGCAAAGTGCCCTACGAGCCCACCGAGGGCATCCTCAATCAACTCGGTCTTAGTCCGCACGAAATCGGCGATAAACACTTCTACACCGGTCGCGGCTGCGAGGATTGCGGACACTCCGGCTACCGCGGCCGCCGCGGCTTGTATGAACTGCTCAAAGTCACCGACCCCATCCGTGACCTCATCAGCGAGAAAGCTCCCTCCGTCGTCATGAAGCAGAAAGCCATCGAACTGGGCATGGTCCCTCTGCGCCAGGACGGCCTGCGTAATATCTATGATGGAGCCACCACGATTGAGGAAGTCTTGAAATACACTTAATCGAATGAAGAATGCAAAATGCGAAATGAAGAAAGGATGCCCTCGAACTGAGGAGCATTCCCTTCTTTCTCTTCACTCCGGGCTCTTCATTCTTCATTTTTCGTTCTGCATTCCGCATACTGCATTCCCCATCTAACCGCCGCACACACCATGGCCAAATTTGAATACATCGCCGTAAACGCCAAAGGAGAGGAAACCGCCGGAGCCATTGAGGCATCGAGCAAAGACGACGCCATCAACAAACTGCGTGGCAGCGGACTCTTTCCGACTCAAGTCGCGCCGGAAGGCCAGCTCACCGCCGCGGTAAAGAAAACCAAGAAGGCTTCCGCCTCCAACAAGAACAGAGGCAAGAAGGTCCGCGGCAAAGTGAAGAGCAAGAACCTGATGATCTGGACGCGCCAGCTCGCGACGCTCATTGATTCCGGCCTCCCGCTGCTGCGCGGACTCAACGTGCTTTCCAACCAGGAGCCGAATCCCGTTCTTAAGAGCACCGTGCTGCA
>JANOZA010000470.1:0-9046 GCA_031429155.1 Verrucomicrobiota bacterium
ATCCGGTTGTTGGTGGTGAGGCGAAACCCGCCGCTGGCCTCGCGGCGCTTGCGCGGATGCAGCAGCACCACGCCGTAGCCGCCCGCGCCCGGATTGGGTTCGCAACCGCCGTCAGTGTAGATTTCCAACTGTGGGAATGAGGGCGCGCTGTCGGCAAGGGCTTCCGGTTCGGAGGGCATGGGCGCGTGATGGGAAAGGGGCTACTGCCCGGGTAACATCTCTTCCACCGTAAAGCGCCGGAGCAATTTGTTCGCTACGGTAGGGTGCCACACTTTGACGTGCATCAGACTCCCTGCGATGATGCCAGGTGCTACTCCCAGCTCTGCCGCCAGCCCCTTCACTGCCGTGACCGGCATCTTCCCCGCATGCTGCGCCCGCAGGGCTTTCAGCCGGGCCACCGGCACCAGGAACTCGCCCGCAAACAGGTCTGCATCCCGCTCTAGTGCGTCCTCGATGCCGATGCCCTCAATACGCCACTCCTTCTTCTGCTTCCCCTGGAGCACATGGCGGGCTTCGTGGAAAAACGTGAACCAGAAATGCCCGTCGTCCTTGTGGCGGCCCGACTGCACGATGAGCGCGCAGGTTTCATTCAGCCAGAACGTGGCCCCGCTGACGTGAATCTTCTCTATCTCCGGGAGGAACACATACGCTACTCCGCAGGCATTACAGGCCTCCCGGATGGCCGCGACCCACAGCTTGGGTTCCTTCAAGCTGATGCTTTTGATTTCCGGCAGTGTCTTCTCGAACGTTGCGGCATCGAACATCTCGCACCGCTGCGCCCTCCCTTCCAGTTCCGCCTGGCGAATCCATGCCGCCATCGCTTCCGGCGAACCCTGGAACGCCGGTGATTTCCGAAAAGCCACCAGCCGCTCCTGCCAGACAGCGGTGAATTCCTCCTTCCCGTGCGTGCCGAAGAACCGCAGCATCTGCTCCATCAGCGGCCCGCCTTTCAGCCCCGCCGGAATCCAGCCCCGTTTCTCCATCTGCTTCACGGGCAGGCTGGCGAGCCACCCCTCGTCCACTTCCAGAGTATCAGCCGCCCGCTGGCGGGCGAGGTGCTCCCGGTAGCTCGCTTCCATATTCGTCCAGAGGTGCGCAGGGATGCCCAGCACCCGCTCCAGTTCCAGAGCGGTGTCGGCGGTGAGGGCGGTTTTGGCCTGAATGATTTCGTTGATGGTCTTGATGGGGCGGCCCATGCGGCGGGCCAGTTCCGTCTGGGACATGCCCAAGTGTTCTAGGGTTTCCGCCAGCATGTCGCCGGGCGGCGCGGCGTAGTCGGGTGTGAAGGGAGTGCTCATAGTTTCAGTGGTAGTTGACCACCTCCACGATCACGACCTCCGTCACCTCGTCCCAGTCCAGACCGCCGTCGGGTTTCTTCGGCGCGGGATTGTGGGCGGCGAGGATGATGAGGCGGTAGGGCTGACGGAGGGTGAGGGAAATCTGGCCGCGGCGGTCCGCAGTCAGTTCGTGTGCTCGCAGGGATGGGATGGTGCGGAGGTCGGCGAGGCACCGGGCCTCACGGATTTGGGAAATCCGCAGAACCAGACACTTCGCCTGTTCGGCCCCGTAGGCCCGTGTCAGCTCTTTCGGCGTAGCAAATTCGCGTTCCAGTTTGCGGTCGTTGAAGAAGATGAGCATGGGCAGCCGGGGTGCCGCCGTTATACTCACCGCGCCGGGGATGTCGAGATATTTTTTACCTTTGGGGTTAAAAACTTCTTGCCGGCACGCAGCACCCGCGCATGGGTCACGGTGTGAAATGGATCATCCATCCCCACAAAAAAGCCGCCTCTGCGCAAACAGAGGCGGCTCATCCGGCGGGCCCCGGCACGGATTACTCCCGCCTGCGGCACAGCCTTCAGTCTGGTGACTGGCGGTTCATGCCTGATGACAGAAAGGGAGTCAAGACCGCGAGTCTGGAGGGGAAAACCTCAACGAACGGAAAGGAGAACCAACACCATGGCTAAAGACGCAGAAGGCATGAGGGGCTACCGCTCCCGCAACGACAACGGTCAGCTCCGCGACAAGCGGGATGATACCCACGTTGCCACCATCGAGCAGACTTACGGCCGGGATTTCGGAGTGCGTGGCGACATGCACCTAGGCACCCTGCTGGAACAGACCGGCCAGGCTTCCCTGAATGACCTCATTCAGAGCCGCGAGGGCCGGTAGTCACAGCGCTCAAACTACGGGGCGGAGGTGTGCGGCGCGCGCCTCCGCCTTTTCATGGCCCTGCCGCTGCCGGGGGGCTGACAACGGTGCGCAGGTCCGTGGACTGTGGCGACTTGTCGCCAGCCCTGGGTGATTCTCATGGGCCTCCTTCGATGGTGCGCACGAGGTCCAGGGTTTGCAGTTGGTCCAGCGCGCGGCGCAGGGCGTGGCCGGGGGCGCTGAGTTTGGCCACGGTGGCGCGGAGGGCGGCAAGGGTGCGGGCGGGATCGGCGTCCGCGGCGGGCGCGGGCGGGGCGTGGTCCTCCGTGAGCGCGAGGAAGCTCAGGCCTTTGGCCCGCAGTTCCTCCGGGAAGTAGAGTTCATACACCAGCGCGTTCAGCCAGCGTTCAAACCATGCCGCCAGTTCAGGGTCTCGCGGGTGCGCCGGGTCCTGAACGTGGACACTGGATTGGCGATGGAGGAAGAGGAGGCTGGTGGCGAGAGTTTCGAGGTGGTGCAGTTGCTCAGGCTCACATTCCGGCAACGGCAGTTGCTCGATGAACTGCGTGAAGTAGCGGAAGTAGCCGCCGCGCAACGATGTGCTCACGCGCCGCCAAAAGAAGTCCAGCACGCTGCTGTTTCCCAGCCCGAGCAGCGCGGTCAGCGAAAAGTCGGACTCTGACTTCAAGGTGATCCCGTAGCCGCTCGTGAACGCGAACTCTCCGGCAGTGTCGTAGGCGAACGAAGCTCGGGCTGCGATGTCAGGCACGAGCAGCTTGGGAACCATAGCCAGATCAATGTTTTGGCTTCTTCCAAACTGATACCAGTCTGGACCGGCAAACCGGCCTTCTTCACGCGCCTCCAGCACCTTCCGGTTCCTGCACAGGTATTCCCAGGTCGCGGGAAAGCTCATCTCGAATGTCTCGGGCGGAATGAGTTCGGCTCTTCCTGCGCGCAGCTTGTAGGGCACGATGAGGATTTTGGAGGACGGCTGGATGAGCCAAGGCTTGATGTCGCGTCCGCTCAGAAAGTTCTGCACGGCCCCGCGCTCCAGGGAGACAACAGCGTCGAGTTGTTCTGAATGAGCCTTGAGCGTGGGGTGTCCGTCCGTCCGACCGTCGAGAACATAAACTTCGTTGGCGCTGGTGCGGATGCCCTGGGAAATGCGGTCGGTCACGCTGGCAAAGCAACGCGCTGAGCGGGTGAGGCGATCAAACACATCGGCTCCGCGCCCGACGGAGAAGTTCCAGTCCGCGGCCGTGACTTTGGTCTTCGGGATTTGGCCTTCAAAGCCGAGAAACGCCGCGAGCCATTTCAGAAGATTGTCGGCCTTTACGAACCGGCAGCTTCCCGCTCCCGCCCGCGCAAGGAAGAGGAGGCAGACGTAGTTGGTGGCACCGGGGAAGATTTGCTGATCACCGAAGTGAACGACGTGGCGGAGGTGACGGCCTTTAGCGATGTAGTCGCGGACGGGTTCGCCGTACTGGGCATTGAAGAACTTGTGCGGACAGATGTAGGCGAGATGTCCGCGGGAGTGGAGGAGTTGGAGGGCGCGCTCAATGAAGACGACGTAGAGGTCGTAGTTGCCTTTGGAGGCGGAGGCGTAGTGGGAGCGGTACCAGTCGGCGTCTTCGGGGTATTCGCGTTTGAGGGTCTGGAGGCGGATGTAGGGGGGATTGCCGATCTGGAGGTCGAAGCCGTCGAGAGTCGTCTCCGGGGAGGGCGTGGGGGCCTTGTCGTCGGGGAAGAAGTCGGGGCCGCCGGGCGCGAAGGGGACGCGGTGGAAGACT
The DNA here is from genome assembly GCA_031429155.1 of Verrucomicrobiota bacterium. GTDB lineage: Bacteria > Verrucomicrobiota > Verrucomicrobiia > Verrucomicrobiales > V1-33 > V1-33. The sequence continues at coordinate 3,939 of JANOZA010000470.1, forward strand.
TCGGCGAAGTCGAAGTGCCAGACGAAGGTGGGCTGGGCGCGGTCATCCCACCATGAGCGGAGACGTTCGAGGGCGTCTTCCTGGGCGGAGGATTTGAGCTTTTTGGCGGAGGCGAGTTTGGCGCGGACGGTGCCGATGGCGTGCTCGGCGTCGTTGATCTCGGCGAGGCGAGCGAGGATTTCCGGAGAGTCGTCGAGGCCGAGACCGAGGTCGCGTTTCTTCCACGAGAGTTCGTGCTGGGCGAGTTCAGCGAAGGCTTCGTAGATGGTGAAGCGGTGGCGGCGTTTTTTGGCGGCGGTAGTGGCGTTGTAGAATTCGTGCTTGGCGGAGGAGAGGCGGGAGAGGGCCGGGCGGATGGCGGAGTCCTGAGGCGGGCGCTCAAGGTGGAGGCGGTGGCCGCGGATGGTGTCCACGAGGGCATTGGCGCGGCGGATTTTGAATTCGAGGTTCGGGAGCGGCTCCACTTTCTTCAAAGCGGCGGCGAAGGCGCGGCGGTCGCACTGGTCGGGGTCCACGCCGAGCTGGTGGTCCACCATGAGGGAGAGCCAGAGGCGGAGCTTGCAGATTTCGAGGGCTTCCTCCTGGAGGTCCACGCCGTAGAGGCAGTGCTCGATGAGGCGCTTGCGGGTGTTGTAGAGCCAGTCGGGCTCGACTTCGGCGGGGTCCTTGCCACGGGCGCGGGCATCAAGGAGGCGGGCGGCATTGAGGAGTTCGTGCAGGAGGCCGAGGGGAAAAGCGCCGGAGCCGACGGCGGGGTCGCAGGCGCGGAGATCGGAGAGGGCATCGCGCCCGGCGGCGGCTTCGGCGGGAGTGAGGAGGGAGCGGAGGCGGTCCCATGTTTCGTCGTCGAGACCGATGGTGGCATCGAGCGAGAGCAGGGCGTCCACCGTCTGGCGCGGCTCGGCTTTTCCAGAGAACGGCGGACGGTCGGCGAGCCACTCGGCGAGGGAGTCGCGGCAGAGGTAGCGGACGATGGGGCGCGGGGTGTAGTGGCTGCCGGTGTCGTGCCGGCGGGACTTGCCGCCGCTTTCGCTGTCCTCGCTGGTGAGGACGAGTTCCTCAAAGATTCGCCCGAGCATTTCGGGGTCCACGGCGACTTCGGCGTCGCGCTCGGAGTCTTCGTGGATGGTGAAGTTGTAGCGTTCGAAGAGGTCGGTGAAGACCTTGTGGAAAACGGCATTGCCGATGTGCAGGCCGCGGCGGCGGCGGACGGCGTCGTCAGTGTCGTCGGCAAAAAGTTCGTCGGCGAAGAGGCCGCCGTTGAGGAAGGGAAGGTCGTGGCGGTGGGGATTCGTTTCCGCGAGGTGGCTGGTGATTTTCTCGCGGTTCGTCCACTCGGTGCTGACGATGGCGAAGACGGGGACGAGGCAGTGCTGGTAGAAGCTGATGCCGTCCGGCTCGGCTTCGTCCCAGTGGCGGAAGGCGGCGGCAAGGTAGTCGCGCTGGCGGTGGAGCCAGCCTTTTCGCTGGAGGAAGTAGAGGAAGAGGAGGCGGTTGAGGATCGTCTGGGCCTCGGTGCGGGCGATGGCGGCGTCGAGGCTGTTGTGCTCTGTGATTTCGTCCGTGAGGGCGGCGCGAGCGTGGGAGAAGTCGGCGAAGAATTCCTTGTTCAGCTTTTCGACGGAGAAGGCGTCGGTGAGTTCCTTCAGCGTGAGGTCGGGGCGTCGGTCGGCAAGAAGTGCGAGGCGCTGGGCGGCGGTGCGGCGGCGTTCGCCGGGGCCGAGGATGTAGGTGAAGCGGCGGGTGGCGGTTTCGACTGTGGCGACCTGGAGGTCGGGGGTGAAGACGCTCTCGCGGGCGGCGAAGGTGAGACGGTAGAAGCCGGTCTCCGGCTGGTGGGAGAAAGCGAGGGCGGCGTGGAGGTCGGCCTGGTCTATCCAACGGGCGGCGAGCTGGCGCAGGCCAACGCGATTGCGCGAGAGGTCCACGCCAGGGCGGGCGGCGATGAGGAAGAGGCCGACGCCTTTGCCATCCGCGAGGCGGGCGGTGCCGAATTGGCTGAGGGAAGTGGCGACGGCGCGCTCGGATTCGCTGGTGAGCGGGAGGGACGGCGGCTTGGCAAAGAGAGAGACGCCGGGGAGCAACTGCGGGAGGAGGCGCTGCCATGTCTCCAGCGAGAAGGGTGCGAGGAGGGCGGATTCGAGGTCGGCGGCGGTCATGCTTGGCTCAGGGAGTGGGCGAAAGGAGCGTCAGCCCGGGAAAGTAGCGGCGCAGGTAGCCGCGGTCGGTGGCGGCAAGGCGATCCGCCTGCGTCTGCGCGTGAGCACCGATGAGGAAATCGGGGATGAGGTGCTGGCGCGGGCCGCCGCCGCGGCGGTAGTCGGCGAAGATTTGCCCGGCGAGATGGGCGGCTTCCGGATGAAGGGGATCGTATCGAATGCCCAGTTGCGTCATGGCTTCGAGAGCCTCCTCAGGTGTGGGGGCATCCGCCATCGTCTCGGCGAAAACGATGGGGCAGATAACCAATTCTCCTTCTGTCGAGGCCTGAAACAGCAGTGCCCGCCATGCTTCGAAACCTGGCTCCTGTTTTCGCAAGGCGATGAGCACGGAGGAATCAATCGCGGTGCGCATGGTCAGTTTGGGGCGGGAGTTCAACAGGGCCGCGCAGATCATCCAGGATGGCGGCGCTGGTCATATGCTCCCATGGATGGCCCTTCATGCGTTGCTTCCATCCGCGGCTCAAGGCGTCCCATGCGCTGTTCCATGCAGCCTGATCCATCGGCACCTCAGCATTCCCGGCAGCGGCAGGCACGGCTTTGAGATAGGGGGCCTCTTCATCAAAGTCCATGACGGTGCCGGGACTGAGATTGAGGCGCTGGCGGATGGGGAGCGGAATGCCCTCGAGGAACTCTGCGGTGATGACGGCTTGCATGGCGTGAGAGTAGAGGGGACGCGCCAGAACGGCAAGGCCGATGGCATTCGGGCTCAAGGGTGGAAGCCGATCGTCCGTTTGGGCGGGTCGGGCGGCGGGGTGAGGAGGGGCTGTAGTTCCTGCCAGATGAGTTGGAGCGACTGGTCGTGCTCAAGAAGGGATTTGTCGATTTCAGCGAGACGTTTCAGGACATCGGCATTGGCCATGATCTCTTCGCGCATCTGCACGAAGGCGCGGACGACGAAGACGCTCATAGAGACGGCTGCCGGGCTGTTGAGGATGGAAGCGGCCATGATGGCTCCGTGCTCGGTGAAGGCCCAGGGGAGGTATTTACGGTGCTGCCCGCGCCCGGTCTTTAAGGTCGCAATTTGCGACCTTAAACTGTCACCGGTCGTCGAACCGGTCACAGTTTGTGACGGGTTCACATCGTCCTCTGCGGCATTTAAGGTCACAGGTTGTGACCTTAAAGCGGCGAGTTCCTCAGATGAGATCTGAAAGCGGAAGTCTGGGGGGAAGCGGTCAGCATTGCGCTTCACAGCCTCGTTCAGGCGTTTGACACTGACGCCGTAAAGTTCAGCCAAGTCAGCATCCAGGAGAACCTTCTGCCCGCGGATGGTATGAATCAGTGAATCAATGGGCTTCGGGTGCTTCATAAGGTGGCGACGAATGACTCGGAAAGGATGATGCGGGGGAGGGCGGTGGGGTTCACCGGCTCGCTGGGATGCGGCTGTGTGCCGGGCGCGGGAGCCGGTTCTTCATCCAGAGGGTAGCTGCGGAGGAGGGCGATAAGTTTATCCGCGAGCACCGGCGGCGAGACCTTCACCTGCTGCACGGACTTCTGGAGCTTGTTGAGGTCTTTTTGGAGCTTCTGGAACTTCGCTTTGCGGACAGCGAGCTTGGCGGCGCGGATGAGGTCTTTCTCGGGTTCGGAAAGGATGTTCAGCTTGAGAAAGGCGTCGAGGAATTCGAGAGCTTTGCGCTCGTTAGGGCCGGGGTTGCCGTCGAGTGCCTTCTCGGCCACGGCGGCGGCGGCGGCTTTGTCGCGGAAGGCCTGGAGCGCGTCGGTGATGTCCTGATGATGGTGCGCAGGCAGCGCGACGGCGGTCTCGGCGGGATCGGGCGCGCGGAATTCGCGGGCGGCTTCGATGATGGAAACTTCCTCCACGCGCGGAAGATCAGAATCGGTGGCGCGACCCACCCGGAAGAAGCCATCGCGGCGGCGGTCGCGGATGAAGGCGACGCTGCTGCCGGCACGCGCGGCGTCCGTTCGGCCCACGCGGGCGCGCAGCGGAAGCTGCTGCACGCGGCGGAATTCCTCCGGGTTCTCCTCGCGGAACTTGCGCAACTCCATGAGCAGGCTGAGGCGCTCGTCGCGCTCGTTTTCCTCCGGCGACTTGTCGAAAAGGCCGAAGGTATCCACTTCCTCCTCCGGCGAATAAATCTGGCTGTCCTCGCCGAGCGCGCTGTGAAACGCCTGGAGCTTGAGCAGGGCCTTCTTCCGCAACTCGATGTCGTCATCCACGCGGGAGGTGGGGTAGAAGTTGTAGATGTAAATGTGTGTCGCCTGCGTGCCGATGCGGTTCACGCGTCCGATGCGCTGCATGAGGCGGGTGGAATTCCACGGCGTGTCGTAGTTCACGATGACGTTGGCGCGGTGAAGGTTGACGCCTTCCGCGAGCACTTCGGTGGAGATGATGATGTCGAAGTCGTGCGCCTGTTCCTTCAGCGGATGATTCGCATCGAAGTTGGCGCGGATCGCCGGCATGAGTGCGGCACGGTTGCTGGAATCCACGGTGAGGATGCGCTGCGTGATGCCGGCATTCGCCAGTCGCTCCATCAGATATGTCGTCGTCTCTTTGGACTCGGAGAAGACCACCAGCTTACCGTCGCGGTTTTCTTTGCGGTCGAAGAGGTCCGTCTTCAGATAGCGGAGAAAGGTGTCGAGCTTCGGGTCTTCGGTGACGGCATCCCAGCGAGTGCACAGGTCTTCGAGAATGGCGAGATCGCTTTGCAGTCCGGCGAGAAAGCCGTCTTCAAAATCACCCGGCTCGCAGATGGAAATAGTGGGGTCGGTTGGCTGACGCTCCTCGATCTCCACAAGCAGTTCGTCCTCGCGGCCATCAAGGAGATACTCAGTGACTCCCAGGTTCGGGGCGATGTAGATGACTCCTTTCGCGAACATGTTCACCATGATGCGCGTGGCATCGCGGAAGCGCCGCAGGGATTGGCGGAAGGC
>JANOZA010000471.1:0-2421 GCA_031429155.1 Verrucomicrobiota bacterium
GCACACGCCGTTCCTCATGCGGAAGGCGACGCGCATCGAGGAATACCTCAATCAGCGCTAAGTCATGGCGGACGAAGCAAAGGTGCGGTCGGTGGAGTCGCTGGAGTATTTCCGGTCGGCGCTGATTACGTTTCTAACGAAGGCGCGGAAGGCGGTGAATCACGCGGAGGACGGCGTGAAGCGTTCGCGCTACTGGGTGGAGCAGGAGCAGCAGCAGCACTGGATCCAGGAGGGGAAGAAACGTTATCGAAAACTGGCGCAGGCGCAGCAGGAGCTGCTGACGGCGAAGCTTTCGAAGTTCAAGGATAACGCCATGCTCCAGGAAAAGATCGTGCGCCGCACGAAAGCGGAGCTGGAGGAGGCGGAACTGAAACTGAAGGCGGCGAAGAAGTGGGCGCGGGAGTTTGACCGGATGTTCGATCCCCCGGTGAAGGGGCTCAATAAGCTGGGGGACTTTCTGGAGCACGATCTGGTGCGCGGGGTGGCGTGGCTCCATGAGGCGCTGAAGTCCCTGGGCGCCTATCTGGAGCGCGAGCGTCCTCCCGGCAATGCGCCGGTGACGGCGCCGCCATTGGAATCTGAACCCTCACCTCCCGCCGCATGACGACTCAAGGCGCTGCCTCACAACTCGAAGCCGCGTGGCGCGATCTCGCCGCCGCATGGCAAACCACGATGGATGACTGGCGCGATGCGAAGAGCGCGGAGTTTGAAGCGCGTTTCCTTGAGCCGCTGCCTGGACTCATCGGGAGCGCCCGGCAGGCCATGGAGGACCTGGATATTCTACTAAGGAAAATGCACCATGACTGTGAATAACGATCCCCGCATCAGCAGCAGCCTCGCGCTGCTGGAAAACTATCGCCGCACCGTGGTATCCACGGCGGCACTCGAGGAGGAATTGACAAAGGATATAACCAAACGGCGCTATGCCGCGGAACGGAAGTATCAGAACGCGCTGAAGGACAGCACCGGACGCCTGACAAAGGAAATCGCCGAGGCGGATAAGCTGTGGAAGGGGCGGTATGAGACGATCCGCGAGCGACACGCGGCGCGGCACCTGCGTCTGGAGAAGGCGGAGCGCTCGGCCCGCCGGGAGATGCCGAAACGGGTGGCGGAGAAACGCGGTGACTGGCTCGGAAGATTGCAGCGGCAGAAGTTGCGCATGGAAAAGGAAGTGACGGGGAAGCTCGGCAGCGCCGCGGCTTCGCTGGCCGAGGTGCAGCAGAAGCTGGCGGCGCAGGAGCAGCAGTTGCAGAAGCTAAACGCCGGGGCAGGCGCGGCGCTGCGCGGCTCTCTGGCATTGAAGGCCATGGTGAAACGGGCCGGTGGTTCCAGCAGCGGAGATGACGCGGCCGTGGATGCGGCGCTGAAGACTGCGGAGGGGGTGCTGGGGGATTTGAAGAAGCAGCCGCTGGCCATTCTCGCAAGTTTCCTGCCAGTGTGGCTCATGGTTCCACTGCTGGCCGCAGCGGGCGCGGTGCTGGTGTGGGTTTTGCAAATGCCCATGGCCGGCGCGGTGTGCGGCGGATTGCTTCTGCTGGTGCTAGGTATCCACTTTGCCGCGCTGCCGAAGCTGCGCACTGCCGCCGGCGAACTGGCATCGGCGCTGGGCACGGCGCGCGCCGTTCACTCGGAACTGGGGAAAGCGGCGGCATCGCGTCACTCGCAGGAAACCTCGGAAGCGCAGGAGCGTCAGGTGACAGAGGCGGCGGCGATCAAGGACAAGTGGGGTCAGGTGGGAAATGTGGAGGCGCAGTTCCTCACCGCAGCGCGTGAAAAGCTAACGACACAGGTGAAGCGGATCGCGGAGCGGAACGAACGCTGGCTGGAACAGCATCGCTCGCTGGCCGAAGCCGGCCATTCCGCAGCCACCAGAGCACTCGAAGCCGAGGACACGGCCCGACAGCAACAATACGCCGCGGTGCTGGAGCAGGAAACGGCGGCGCTGACTACGGAGGAGAAGGAAAAGTGGGCGGTGTTACAATCGGACTGGCTGCGCGACAGCACGGCGCTGTGGCAGGAGATCACGTGCGCGGGTGCCGGGGCCTCGCGCCACTCGCACCGCTGGGATGCGGCATTCGTGGAGAACTGGAAGCCGGCGAAGGCGTTCGATCCCGTGGGGGCTTTCGCCCAACTGGAAGTGGACCTCACCAAACACGCCGGCTCGCTGCCGAAGCACGCGCGGCTGCCGCTCCCGGGACCGGCGCAGTTTTCTCTGCCTCTCGCCCTGACGTTCCCGTCCGAGGGCTCGCTGCTGTTTGAAACCAACGAAGCCTCCAGCGCCGGTGCGGCGGACACCCTGAATCATCTCGCCCTCCGCCTCCTCGCGACGACGCCGCCGGGCAGGCTCGCCCTCACCATTTTCGATCCCGCCGGACTTGGCGCTGGAGGCTTCGTTGGTTTCAAACAGCAGCGAGCCCTCGG
>JANOZA010000472.1:0-10922 GCA_031429155.1 Verrucomicrobiota bacterium
CGGGGCGGGCTCACTTCGGCTGGGACTTCCATTCACTCGTCGGCTCCGGCACCGCCGACTACCGGCTCAACATCCCCGCAGGCACCTACGGCACGGAGCTTTCCGCGTTCATCGTCTGGCACCGCACCCCGACGGACACCAACACCTCCGCCACCGTCTTTACGCTCAACAGCGGCCTCGTCCCGCCCCCAGGCCAGTCCACCCCCCTCACGGATCTCGCCGTCAATTACAACCTCGCTCTATTCCGCGATCCCGCCGCCGGCGGCACCGCGGTGGCGATAGACTCTTCCACCAGCACCATTTATAATCTTGAGCACGTCTGGAAAAAGGATCTCCCTGCAGGGAACTACCGTCTGCGGGTCAGCCGGACCAGCGGACCTACTCAGGATTACTCCATCGCGTGGCGGCTCACCACGGCACCGCATCAGCCGCAGCCGCAGATGTTCACGGCGGGCAGCAACTACAACTTCACCTTCCCCGGGCTTCTCATTGGCCAGCCGTATAAGTTCCAGTCGTCGCCGGACATGGTGACGTGGACGGACATTGAGAGCTTCACCGCCACCAGCACCTCGACCACGCGCGTGCTCGCCAGGCCGGCCATTCCGCGGCTGCTCTATCGTCTGCTGCCGGTGCTGCTGTGAAGGGGGCTGTGCGTTATACCAGAAGGAGTTGATAACCGGCCCATTTCCGACAGGGCCAACGGCAGGGCTTACGCTTGAACGTGCCCAAGCCGGATATGGAGGGTAGGGCGGGCCTCCGGCCTGCCCGTTGGCCGCAACCTGCGGCCAACTCTTTCCGGCAGGATGCCGGAAAGGCGCAGGCCGGAGGCCCGCGCTACCCGTCAATCCCCCGCACCATGCGTTCAGACGTAAGCCCTGGGCCAACGGCCATTCCCATACCAGCCCGGGCCGTTGGCCCGGAGGGGCATCCCGTCCGGCTTTCAACTTCACCTGGTATTACTTCACGCCGTGCATCCACTTTTGGATGAGCGGAGCGACCGCCAGCATCAGTACGCCGCCGCCGAGAGAGATGAGGGCGATGTAAAGGCACACGTCCATGTAATAGGGCAGCGACTCGGGGGGTGTCCATCCAAAGGCAGGAAAGCGCGGGGCGACGACGTGATCAGCGGCGAAGCCACCGGCACCTGGAATGAATATGCCGAGGGAGCCAACGCCGATATCATGGCAGACATCCAAAGCGCATGGCGTGAAGTCGGCGACGGTGAGCACTTTCTTCGGCACGGCCATGAGCGATCCGATCCAGCCCGCGAGGTGCTGACCGAAGGCGGTGGCGAGGAACCACATGCCCATGAGCAGCGCGGTCATGCCGGAAGGGCTGAGTTTGCTGACGATGCTCAGTCCGATGGGGGAGATGCACAGTTCGGACGACGTCATGAAGAAGTAGGCCGCGATGAACCAGAAGAGCGGAATGAGGCCCGAGGCGCCAGCCGATTGGCCGCCGAGGATGAACATCCAGTAACCCGCGGCCATGAACAGGAAGGAGACGCCGAACTTGACCGGTGCGCTCATTTCCATGCGGCGGCGGACGAGGAGGCTCCAGATGCCGGCGAAGAGGGGAGTGAGCAGGATGATAAAGAGCGGGTTGATGGCGTTGTTCACCATGATCGGGTCCAGTGACTGGCTCCCGATGGTCATGTCCACATTGCGGAGGGCCATGAGGTTAAGGGAGCCGCCGCTTTGCTCAAAGAAGCCCCAGAAGGCGACGGAGCAGATCATGAGGATGAGGGCGGCCCAGACCTTCTGGCGCGTTTCCTTCGCGGAGAGGTGATGGGCTTCGATGGTGCCGGTGACCGGAGCAGCGGTCATTTCCGCGCTGAGCTTCCATGCCTGATGGATGACATAAGCGAGGGCGGCGGCACCCATGAGCGGGAGGAGCCAGTTAGTGATCCAGTAGAACTTTACCAGCCCCATGCTGACGGGGACGATGCTGACGGCGAGGACGTACCAGAACCAGTCGGGCGGGCGCTTCTTGCCGGGGACGGGGTCGGGCGCATGGCCGAGGTCGCCGAGGTGGCGGCGAAAGGCGAGGAAGACGACCAGGCCGAGGATCATGAAGATGCCGGCGAGGCCAAAGCCGAGGTGCCAGTTGATGGAGTTGCCGAGATAGCCGCAGATTCCGCCGCCGAGGAAGGCACCGATGTTGATGCCGAGGTAGAAGATGGAGAAGGCCGTGTCCTTGCGCGGGTCGGTGGTGGTGTAGAACTTGCCGAGGAAGCTGGAGATGTTCGGCTTGAAGAAGCCATTGCCACTGACGAGCAGGCCGAGGCCCATAAAGAAAGTAATGTCACTGGGCACGGCGAGAGCCAGGTGTCCGGCGGCCATGAGGAGACCGCCGAGGACGATCGTCTTGCGGCTGCCGAGGTAGCGGTCGGCCACCCAGCCGCCGATGAGCGGCATGGTATAAACGAGGGCCATGTAGCCGCCGTATTGGAGATTGGCCGGGCCGTCGGCGACCAGCATGACCTTGGTCATGTAGGCCACGATGAGGGCTCTCATGCCGTAGAAACTGAAGCGCTCCCACATTTCCGTGAAGAACAGGAGCCAGAGGGCCTTCGGGTGATTCTGGTGGTGAATGTGCCAGAGGATGCCGATCATGACCGCGCTGAGAGCGCCGCCGATTATGAGAATGATGATGTCGAGTGGCATGATGGTGGGCGGGGCGAATGCGGCGCGAGGCTGCCGGACCGGACGCTTGCTGTCAATGACATTGCCGCGGCGGCAAACGCTGCCTTGACGCCCCCCTGGCACTCCGCCAGTCTCGCGGCCCGAACCGACCCATTCGCATGGAGCCAGCGCCCGCCAAACGACTGCAAGGAGCAGCGGCTGTCCTGTTGCGGCGGCTGCGCGGCATTCCGTGGCTGACGACAGCGGTCTGCCTTGGCGGACTCATTCTGGCGCTGGCGCTCAACTTCGCTGACTGGCGCGCGCTGCAGGAGCGTCTGCCTGGAAAAATGGCGTTTGCCGAGGGTGTGCAGGATGCAGGGCGGCGCGCAGCCTGGCTGGAGTTCTTCCGGGCCGGCTGGGTGCGGGCGACGTGGTTGCTGCTGCCGGCCGCAGTGCTGGCAGCGGTGCGGCTGCGCGGACGGGCGCTCATTTTCCCCGTGGCCGTGGCCAGCGCTCATCTGGCCTTCTACTGGATCGGCACCGATCTCATTGAGAACCTCCACCGCAGTCTCAACGATCCGCTAGGCCTCGAACCGTCACCGGCGGCCTACACGGCGAAGCTCATGCTCATGGCCACCTTTGCCCTGAGCCCGCCGCTCATGCTCTGGCTCTACTACCGCGCCAGGCTGCTCGACCAGTACATGCTGCGGAATTTCCTGCCTCCGTTCGCCATCTGCCTCGGGGGCATGATCGCCCTCATGATCAGCATGGACCTGCTGAATAACCTCCGTGATTACACCGCAGGGGGCTACAGCGCGGGACGGATCATCATGCTGTATGTGCAGCGGATGCCGTTGTTGCTCGTGCGCATCACTGAAGCTGCGCTGCTGCTCGCCACGCTGTTCTCCCTGGGAAAAATGTCACGTTATAACGAACTCACGGCTATGCACTCCGCCGGGCGCAGCGTGACACGGGTGCTCCTGCCGCTGCTGATCTGCGGCCTGTGGGCTTCGGTGGGGCTGATGGCGATGAATTACCAATTCGCGCCGGATGCGGAACGAATTCAGGACGAAGCCCGAAGCGGCGGCGGCGGTCGCGGGGCCAACCCCACGGCGGTTCCCAATGTCCTTTACCGCAACCGCGAGGCGCTGCGCACATGGTATTTGCACAGCGTCCCCTACGACCTCAGCCCGGATAATCCCATGCACGAAGTCTATGTCTGGCAGCAGGACTCCGGCGGCGACATTCAAAAGTGCTGGTTCGCCCGCCGTGCCTTCTGGCAGCCGGGGAGCGGAGCCTGGCAGTTTCAGCAGGTGGTGGAATACACCTTCGCCGATCCCGCCACGGGCAAGCCGCTGCCGCATCCTGGCCGCACAGAGGTGCCCTTCTTGGAGCAGAAACTCTGGCCCGAGACGCCTGGAGGAATGCTCAGTGACAAGCTCGATCCCGATTACCTCGGCGTCCCCGGACTGCTCTCCGTTCTGAAATCCCGGGCGACGCTGCCGGACAAGATCATCGCACAATACGAGACCATGCTGCACTGGCGGTTTGCCCTGCCGCTGCGCTGTTTTCTTATCGTGCTCCTCGCCGCACCCCTCGGGATTGCGGCTTCGCGGCGCAACGTGCTCGGCGGGGTCTCCGCTGCGCTCGGCATCTTCATGGTGGTCTTTTTCCTCTCGCAGGTGTTTTTGACCTCGGGACGAGGGGGCTACCTGCCCCCGTTTTTCGCCGCATGGAGCGTCAATCTCGCTTTCGCCGCCGCCGGTATCCTGCTCCTGCGCTACCGGTCCCGAAACCGGCTGCCCTTCTTCCTCAATCCGCTGCGCCGCGCCGCGAAATAAGGCCGCCGGCGCATCCCGCGGGTCTAATTCACTTAATCCGCATTTCTTTTTTGCATTCCGGCAAAGCGGCGTTCAGGGTTGATCCCCGATATTACCAAATGAGCGACCGAATCAAGACCATCATCGCCGCGATGCGCGGCAATCCCGACTGGCAGAAAGTGCTGGACATCATCCTCGAGGCTTACGACTGCCAGACCGGCACTCTGCACCACTGGAACGACCTCCGCGCCATGCTCGAACTGGTCGCTCACCGCGGCATCCCCCGCGAACTCATGGATAAAGTGGAGCGCATTCCCATGGGCAAAGGCATCGCCGGTGCGGCTGCCGAGCGCATGGAGCCCGTCCAACTGTGCAATCTCCAGAATGATACCTCCGGTGTCGCGCGTCCGCGGGCCAAGAAGACGAAGGTTGGCGGCAGTGTCGCCGTCCCCATTGATATGGGCGGCCTCCTCATGGGCACCCTCGGCATCGGCAAGCTCGAGCCCTACGAGTTCACTCCCGTGGAGACGAGCGAACTTCTGCAAATCGCCCACAACATCGCTGAGAAGTGGATGGGCTAGGGCCGGTCATCACCGCGCAATTCTCCTTTCCATGAAACTCTCCTGCCTCGGTTCGGGTAAAATGGGCACCGCCCTGCTCAAGGGCATCGTCACCCGCGGCGTGTGTGCCGCCGGCGACATCGCCATTAGCGATCCCGTTCCCGCCGCGCTGGCCGCCGCCATCGCTGCGATTCCGGGAGTCAGGACTGCTGCTTCAAACCTTGAAGCGGCGCACGGCGCGGATGTCGTGCTCCTGTGCGTCAAGCCCTACGGGATCATCCCTCTCATCGAGTCCCTGCGCGAACTTCCCTCCACGTTGCTCATCTCCATCGCCGCAGGCGTCACACTCGAAAGCATGGAAGCCGCCGCCGGTCATCACCGCGTCGTGCGCGTCATGCCGAACACCCCCGCGCTCATCGGCCAGGGCGCGGCAGCGTTTTCCCCGGGCAGCAAGGCTACCAGTGCCGATTGCGCGCTCACCGAACAACTCCTCGCCGCGGTCGGCACCGTTACCCGCGTCACTGAGAAACTCCTCGATGCTGTCACCGGCCTCAGCGGCAGCGGACCGGCTTACGTTTATACGATCATCGAAGCCCTCGCCGACGGCGGTGTGGCTGAGGGCCTGACCCGGGAGCAGTCGCTGCAACTTGCCGCCCAGACTGTTGCCGGTGCGGCGGGCATGGTGCTCCAGACCGGTCTGCATCCAGCCGTGCTGCGCGATCAGGTCACCAGTCCCGGCGGCACCACCATCGAGGGCCTTGCCATGCTGGAGCAGAAGGGCCTGCGCTCGGCGCTTATCGAAGCCGTCCGCGTCGCCGCGCGCCGTGCCCGGGAACTGGGCCGCGCCTGAGAGCTTGACGCCAGGGCTTCATCACATTTCAATGGGCCCGCCATGTCCACGCCCATTCTTCCTGACGCCTCCTATGAAGTCCTCCGCGATACCTTTGAAAAGGTCAGCGCCAAAGAGGTGGCGGATGCCCTCGGCGTCTCGCTGAGCCTTGTTTATAAATGGGCGCAGCCGTCAGAAGAGGGTAAAGGCGGCGGACTCGTCAACCCTCTCGACCGCGTGGAGGCTCTCATGCAGGTCTCGCGCGATCAGCGGCTCATCAAATGGCTTTGTCACCGGCTCGGTGGTTATTTTGTAAAGAATCCCGCCCACCAACCCTCAGACAAAGGCATCGTCCCGGCGACGAATGAGATCCTTCAACAGTTCGCCGACCTCCTCGGCGCCATCACCGACTCCGCCGCCGATCACAAAGTCACCAAAGACGAAAGCCGCCTCATTCGCCGCCACTGGGACGAGTTGAAGACCATCACCGAGGGATTCGTGAAATCCTGTGAAGTCGGAGACTTTGCAGGACTGCGCGAGAAACTCTCGGCGGCACCAGGGCCTTGATTCAAGAAGCCCCAGCGCGCTTTCAGACCTGCAATGCGGCCTCGCCGTTCCTTCGCCTCGAAGCCGCGGCGTGAAGGACCACGCATCCAATGATGACGGCGACTCCTGCATAGAATGCCGGCCCCATCACTTCGCTGGAACCGAACACCGCCGCCGCGAGAGCCATGCCATAGATCGGCTCAAGGTTTGACGCGATGCCGATGGTGAAGGCCGACACCCGCTTCTGCAGCCATATGCAGATCGAAAACGCCCCGACCGTACACGGCAGCGCCAGCGCGAGCAGCGGCAACCAGTCGGCAGCCGACGGCATCCATTGCGCAGGCTGTGCCGTCACGGAGGCAAGCAGCGCGCAGAACAGCGCTGCCGAGATCATTTCGTAAAACGTCATCGTCAGCGCCGGCACATGCCGCACGATGCGTGCATTGAAGATGGAGAACAGCGCCGCCACCGCTGCCGCGAGCACGCCGATGAGAAGACACGGGAGCGACACTTCCTTTCCCCCGGCCACGAGTGCCACGCCACCGGTCACCACCAGCGCCAGCACACACTCGCGCAGGTGCAGCCGGCGTTCCTTGACGACGAGCGGCTCCAGGAGGGCCACCCACAGCGCGCCCGTCGCGATGCCCGTGAGCATGGTGCTCACGTTTCCCAGCCGCGCTGCCAGGAAGAACAGATACCAGTGCAGGCCGATCAGAACGCCATTGGCCAGTGCCCGCCGTTCCCAGAACCCGAAGGCCACACGCTCTCTCCTCACGAGAAACCATCCCCCCAGCGCAGCCGCCGCAATGCCTGTGCGCCAGACCACCAGCGTCTCCGGCGGCAGCGTGATCAACTTTCCGAGGACGGAAGTGACTCCCCAGATGAGAATGATGCCCTGAAGTATTAGCAGATCGCGGGCGGAAACGTGCGTCGTGGTCACTCGCCTCCGAGGTCCAGATTCGTCAGGCCGTGTTTCGCGCACTCCTCTTTGAGCGACTTCGCCGCGCTGAGGAATTCTTTTTCCACACCGGCGAGTTTGTTGGCGTTGTCTTTATACCATGCAGCCTGTCCAGCGGCATCGTTGGGCAGAGATTTGGAAACATCCTGCACGCGATTCATGGCCGCCTGGAAGCGCTCGAAGGATGCCTTCACCTCCGGCGGCAGTCCCTCACTGGAGATACCTTTCACGCGTCCCATCATGTCGGCCATCAACTGGTGCGCCTTCGCGGGATCCTCCCCGGCTTTCCCCTGCGCCTGCTTAAACCACTCCGAGAGTCCACCCATCTTTGCCTTAAAAGTATCCATCGCCGGGCCGCCCTTGGCGGTGATCGCCTCCTTGGCCGCAGCCGAGGCCGCCTTGAGCTTCTCGCCGGTCTCATGGGCCATCTCTTTTATTTTCGTCGAAGCCTTGCCGGTGACTTCCTTCGCGGCTTCGCCTGCTGCCTTGGCGGCTTCAGCACCTTCTTTTTTCGCCTCCTGGACTTTCTCGCCATCACAGGCGGCAAAGGTGAGAACGGCAGCGACGGGGATAAGGAATCGGAGTTTCATAGCGGATCGGTGAAGTGAGATGTGGCAGACATTGACTCAATACCAGGGCTAGAGCAATCGCCGTGTATTGCGAAGCCCGTCCGCCGTGATGCGGCTCTGCGTGCCGCTCGCGATCCGGTCCAGGTAGTTCATCCACTGAAACGGACGTAGCGCCGAAATCCCGCTCCCCTTCATGCCCGGCATCGGATCATAAATTTCCCAGCCGAACTCCGTATGCCGCCGTCCGTAGTCCAGCCGGTGCATCCACGCCCCATGCTCATCCTTGCGCCACAGCGCGCCGTCATTCCCTGGCACCTCATGCGCCGTGGCCCAGACGCGATCCACCACCTCGCGTTCATAGCTGTGTGCAGTCCAGTCGGTGGCGTCGTCCATGGTCGGTGAATAGTCCCCGCCATCTCTCCGTTTTGCCGCCCGGGTGCAAAGCGGAAATTAGCCGCATGACCGCAGAATCTCCCCAGGCGTGGAGCGGCGCGCTTCCAGTGGCTGTTGCTGACTTGTAACGGCACCGGGCCGGGCCGGTGCCCCAAAATCGTTCCTTCCTCCAGTCTCGCCGCTGCGAGATTCCGCTTCGCCTCCATTTCGGCCTGCATTTTCAACTGCCTGCCGACCATCGCGACAGCGTCGGGAGCCTCGGGAACGGGGGCGGGAGCATCATCCTCCTCAAGGACGGCGCCAGGATTGTATGTCAGGCCCTGCTGCGCAGCGTAGCCGATGAAAGTCATCGCTGCTTTCAGGGACTCGTCATCCACGTCAGCTTTGAAAAGAGAACCAGCGAATTGCCCTCCGCCCTTCACGCCGATGCGGACGAAGGCCACGGCCTGGCCGGCATTTTGTACACCAGCGAGTTCGGGACTGCCGGCAGCGCGGGCGGCGCTGAAAATGGAAACGATATTCTGGGCATTGCGGCGGGCTTTGGCTCCCACAGTCGTGGCCTGGGTGCCGGCTACGAGCTTGTTCAGAACGGGAGCGCCGGTGAGCTGTCCGTTTTGCATGAGCAGCAGGGTGATCACTTCCACACGGTGTTTCGCGAGATCGTCCTTGTTCAGCGCCTTGTGGGTGGGCGCCTGCGAAGCGGCCAGGGAATCCAGCGCGGCTGCCACGGTAGTGGCTTTCTGGAACTCGGGGTTCGTCTCCCGGAGACGATTGAATTCCGCTCCGGCGAGGGTGGCCGCGACGGCGACCTCTTTGGCAGGCGCTGTCGCCGCCTCTTCCTTGGCTGGAGGCGCGGGATCGGCTGAGAAAACAGGGGTGCAGGGTGCAAGAAGGAGCAGGGAGAGGATCGGTATTTTCATAATTTCCAAAATTTACCATATCCGCATCCGCCCAGCAAATTCTTTCCTCGCGAGGATCACGCTCAGCCCTTCCTTTCGAGGCGACCCTCTGCGGTATGCGCCAGGAGCGGCGATGTCCCGGCGTCCGTTCATAAGAGCGCGGTGCCAGCCAAAGAGGAGGGTGTCCGTGAGCGGGGCGTCGAAGTGCAGGTAGAGGTCCACCATCATTTCCGCAATACCGGCTTCCGAAGGGGGCACTTTCCGGTGGTCGCTGGCGAGCCCGAAATTCCGCCGGATGGAAGACTGGAGGCTGTCGCGATTGAGTAGTTCCCCCTCAATTTCCGACGTGTGGTATGCCTCCTCGCTGATGAGATCCACGGTTATCTGTTCCTTATCCCCACGGGAAACGTGGCGGATGCTGCCAGCGAAGAGCCCGGACTGGTGCAGAAACTGTGCTTCCAGCGCCTCCAGGCGGGAAAGCTCGAAGCGGAAGCAGGGCCAGTCGGGATGCTGCCAATTCCAAAGGAGGGCGGAGGGCATGAGCGATAAGAGGGAAGTTTATGACTCACTTTTTAAGCGAACGTGAGGCATAAGGCGAGCGGATTTAACTCAAACAGCCGGTGCCGACAGGAAATCTCTTACGGGACAGGAAATTTTCTTATTCTGAGGGCGCGATCCACCACCTCGCGTTCATAGCTGTGTGCAGTCCAGTCGGTGGCGTCGTCCATGGCCGGGGCCTGCGCCGTTTCCTTCATCTTGCTCTCAATGCAGTCCCGCCACTGCTTCAGGGAATAGTATTTGGCGGCCTTCCGCATCGTAGTTTGTGTTTGCATCGGCACCGCTCTGCCACGCCAGGTTGGGCCATGCGGCGTAAGTCGGGATGCGGTCCTGCCATTCTGCGAGCCGGACATCGCAGGTGCGGTTTGGGTCCGGGTGCTGCTCAATCGCGTGGCCACGCATGATCCGGCGCACCGTGGTATAATGCTCGGCCCGGAAACCAATGGCGTGGTGATCCACCGCGCAGGTGCAGCGCACCAACCCGGGAGCGCATTGCACTGGCGGGTGAATATGCAGCGCACCCAGCATGAAGATGCCCCAACCATCCGGCAGCGCAATTTGTTCCACCTTTTGCCTCCAGTCGGAAGCGAGCACCAAGTCGTCCTCGAAAAGGAACATCGCAGGCGCACGAGCAACCTGTGCCCGGCGGATCGAGAGCCGTTGCCCCAATGCCTGCGCCAGTCGGTTTGGGGAAGCATAGCCCTTTGCGCGGCGCAGCCATTTTCCATCCACCGCGGCCTGCCTGCGCGCGGTCAGTCCCCGTTCGAAGAAGTGCGCCTCCACGGTCTGCCGTCGTTCGTCGGAGCGTCCGAGGTTCAGATACAGGCGGTACGGGAATGTGGTCTCAAAGTTCATGCGTTGAATGAAAGGTCGAAGGGATGCGCCCGGCAGAATTCAGGGAATGAGCATCGCGAGGATGGGGCCGGGCGGTTCGCCAATAAACCGCCCCAGAAATTGTCCCATGAGAAATTCCAGTTTCACCCTGTTGTCGAACACTCCGTTGGGGTGCAGCAGCGCCGCCGAGCGCCACTCAAGGTAGCGGAAATGAAACAGGATCGGAAATTGAATTTCATCCCGCTCGAAGGGCCGCCGGCGCAGCGTGGTATCAAACAGCAGCCGGTTCCACGCCGGCTGATCATAGGTTGCCTTCGTCGAGACTGGGTCTG
>JANOZA010000473.1:0-15839 GCA_031429155.1 Verrucomicrobiota bacterium
GTTGCGACTCCACACCCGGCGGGTAGTGACTCCATACCCGGCGGGTAGTGACTCCGGACCCGGCGGGTTGCGACTCCACACCCGGCGGGTAGTGACTCCATACCCTGAGGGTAGTGACTCCGGACCCGGCGGGTTGCGACTCCACACCCGGCGGGTAGTGACTCCATACCCGGCGGGTAGTGACTCCGGACCCGGCGGGTTGCGACTCCACACCCGGCGGGTAGTGACTCCATACCCAGCGGGTAGTGACTCCGGACCCGGGGGGGGGCTGGCGGGTGGTCATGGCCGTGCCGGTTGGCCTCCAAAGGGTGAATTCCCGGTTCGGAGGGGCTTCCGGCCTCGTCGGGACAGGGTCAGAATCGTCCCCAGCGCCAGCATTCCCCCTACTCCCGGCTCGGGAATGGCGGCGACCGGTTCCCCGGCCTGCGTATTATAGACGCCATAGGACCACGCGTCCCATGAGCCGTTCACCAGCGGACGCCCGGCACCACCGGTGCTGCTTTCCACCCAGTGGCCTGCGGCGTAGGGGTTCCCCAGCGGCACCACGACGAGGGCGGGCGGGACGATGTGGGAGTTTTGCAGGAAATCCGTGGGGTGAAAATAGACGTCGTTGTTCACCCAGTAGCCCCAGTAGCTGTCGTCGAAGTAATTCGCCGGCGTGCCGTTGTCGGAGAAGCTGCGGGTGCGCGCGCCATAGGTGAAGGCATTGGGGAAGAAGGTGCCGTCCACCGCGAGGCCCGGGTCCGCGCCGAGAATGGCCGCGAGCATGTCCTGACCGGTGCGGGATTCCTGGGCCGGCCAGCGGTAGCCCCAGACAAGGCCCGGCTGGCCGTCATGGAAGTCCACGACGAGAGCGGCCTCATGCGTGCCCTCCCCTGGCGCGGTGCCCGCCCACAGGCGGATGTCAGTGAAGGAGATGGCGGAACGGGCGAAGGTCGCGCTGCACAGAAGTGCCAGCGCCGCCCGCAGAAGACCGGCAACGGTCAGCGGTGTTTTGTTCATGGAGTCTCATAGCTTATTATTGACGATAAGATCCTCCCGGCCCGGCACACGCCGGCGGGTGGATTTGAGCAGGTCCGGCGAAGTATTCTGACTCCCGGCATCAGTCCTTCCCTCCGCCTTCACCCCTCGGCCCTCATGGGATTCAGGATTGGCTTTGCGGTGCCGGCTCTCGCGAGCCAACCCCTGGAGAGTCGTAGCCGGTTACAGCAGCGCATACTGTCGCGGGATTGCACCGCATTCCATGCGCCGGAACAGGCCGCGACCGTGGGGCAGGATGGGGGAATGGCAAGCTGTTTGGCGCATCAATCCCTCCACGCCACCGCCGGCTGTTCCCGCCCGAACTCCGGCGCGGATATCTCCAACTCCGCCGGCCGCTGAGTGAGCCTGAATCCCGTATTGCATCCGAAATGCTCGCAAGGAAGCTGTCCTCCATCATTTGCGTCTCATGCCAGCGGTATCCTATTCCAAATCAGCCGTCACTCCCGAGCAGATTAGTCTGTTGAAGGAGCGGATGAGCTTGCTGGCGGATCGTAATCCTTCCTGGAGTATTAAACGCACAGACTGGCGGGCGCTGTGGCCATACTTTGCAGCCCAAAAAATCACCTACCTTTACGATGACGAACTCTTCGAGTCTCTGGTGCATACCGACTTCAAGATCACGGGAAAAGGCGAGGAGTTGCTGGATGCCTACATGATTCTGGAGGAGGATCACGAGATTCAGTTGAAGCTGTTTCAGTGGAAATTCAGCGACGAGTGGAAGGGCGGCATCTCCACCAAAGAGCTGTATGCCTTTGTGGACCGGATGAACCGGGTCTTCCTGAAAACGGACCTCCAGGATGAGCAGACTCTCGTGGCCTACCGCGAAATTCAGGCGGCGCTGGACGCGGCCCGAAAAGGGCGGCGCCGACAGCCGCGCGTTCGCGTGCAGTGTTATTTCGTAACCAACGGGCAAAGTCTTTCGCTCTCAGATGCCCCCAAACTCGATCAGTTGCGCGACACCTACGCCAATGACCGGCAGTCACACGGCTTCATCTTTGAGACCTACAGTGCGCAGGACTTCCACCACCTCTGCGTTCACGGACGCATCCCCATCCAGGACGAGATGCTGGAGATGAACAGCGACATGGGCGAGCGATCCTTCATGCACCACAACATCGGGGATAATCCAAACGGGATGCCGATCCAGGTCATGGTTGGTTTTGTGAACGTGAACCAGTTCGTCCGCCTTGTGGACCGTTACTCCAACAATGAACTCTTTGAGAAGAACGTCCGCTTCTTCCTGGGACCGTCGAAGGAGGTGAATCGCAGCATTATAGGCACCGTCACGAGTCATCAAAGCAGCTGGTTTGGCTTTATGAATAATGGCGTCAGCATCGTGGCGGACAGTGTGGAGTTGCTGCCGCCTCCGTCGGGCGGGCGAATGAAGCTGCGGCTCACGAACATGCAAATCATCAACGGATGCCAGACGGTGAACGCCCTCTACCATGCTAAGTATGACCCCGGCCTCCGGGACCGCTTCCAGGGAAACTCCAACGTCCTCGTCCGCATCTACCAGGTGGATCCTCAGAACACCGCCTTTCTCAATGCGCTGATCATCGCGACGAATTCCCAGAACGCCATCCGGCCCGAAGACCTGCTGGCTACGGATCCCCGGCAGACCCGCGCTCAGGAACTCTTGGCGGCCTATGGCATCTTTTATCAGCGCAAAGAGGGGGAAGCCGCGCCTCCAGGGAGCCAAATGCTCAACTTCAGCAAGGAGCAGGCTGCCTTGGCATGGCTGGCCGCATTCAAGCAATACACCTCCAAACTTCGGAACAGTGCGTCCAAGCGCGAGGTATTTAGAGAAGGAGGGGACTACGAAGACATCTTTAGCCCCTTCGCCGAAGACTTTGAGGACGGGACGGCCATGCGCCGCCGTGCTCTGGAATTCACTGCCGCGTGGCTAATTCATCAGGCGGTGGCGGCAAAGATTGACCAGAGCGCCCACGGACGCCGGGAAAAGGGGCCTCTGCGCAAGGCGGCTTATTACCTCGTGAGTGGCATTCGCTCCGCCGGTGAAGTTAAACTGGATGCGCTGCTGGATAGTCTGACGGAGGCGGAACCTTCAAGCTCCGCCCGGGAGCAACTCCGTAAAGTTTGTGCGGGACTCGTGGACGAAAAATTCGGGAGCCTGGTAATTATTTTCAACCATGAGCTGGGGCAATATCTGGAACAGGCAGGTGGCACCGAGGATGCGGCGCTGAAGAACTCGGCGTTTGCTGCGGCCTTCATGCGCGCAGCAAGCCAGCCGGAAACCCCCGAAATTCCCGGACTTGGTTCGGCGAAATCCTGAGCACCGAACTGCGGGAACTGCTCTGGGTTTTGGAAGCATCGTCGCCGCGCTGCGAGCCCATAACGCCCCGCTCCCGTCCTCTCAAGACGCGATGCTTTACCCGATAGACTTCCGCGAAAGCTCCCTCGCCGAGGAATCGCTCGACGGTGTGCTGTGAGTTGATGAGGTCGCCGGCCTGGAGAATGCGGGGCATGGCGGTATTTCAGGTGCATTCGTGCCTGCTGGCAAGGATTCCCAGCTTTCTCGAAGGAGGAGATTGCTTGCCGTGACCTTTGCGATCGGCTGAGCACCGAAATTCAGCCCTCCTGAACTGTCAGGCGGCTGCGGCGAAAAGTTGGCGGGGGGCGTCAAAGGATTTGCCCGGAACGAAAGTTCTCCGATAATCTCCGCCCCGCCTGGCGCTCTGAGCGGGATTTCCATTCTTACCTATTCATCTACATGCGCTTCACCGCCCTGCTTTTCACCGCCCTCGCCGTCTCGCCGCTCTGTGCCGCGCCTGCCACGGTGGAACTCAACCAGGGCGGGTCCGTCCGCGGGGAGTTGCTTTCGGAGTCGGTGGAGAAGGTGGTCGTGGATCTGGGCTTCACAGTTCTCACGGTGCCGAAGGATGCGGTGACGCGCATTGTGAAGGAGGAAACGAAGGCGGCCCCGGTGGCGGCTTACAACGAAGACCTCTTCCGCACGGATGCCAATGCCCGCACGCAGCCGGTGAAGGACCACGTGAAGGCCATCGGCGACCGCGTGGTGCTCATCAAGACGCCGTCGGGCCTGGGCTCGGGCTTCATCATTCACCCGGACGGCTATCTCATGACAAACGATCACGTGATCGCCGGCGAGAATGAAGTGACGGTCACGGTCTTTGGTGAGGGCACGGAGCGTCAGACTTACAGCAACGTCCGTATCCTCGCCGCCAGCGCTGATCTTGACCTCGCGCTGCTGAAGATAGAGACGCCGGACAAGAAGCAGTTCCCCACCGTGCCCATCGGCGATGCCGACGACCTCAAGCAGGGCCAGCCGGTCTTCGCGATCGGCGCGCCGCTCGGCTTGGAGCGCAGTGTGAGCGAGGGCATCGTCTCCCTGCGCAACCGCCAGGAGGAGGGCCACATCTTCATCCAAACGACGACGCAGATCAATCCCGGCAACTCCGGCGGCCCTCTTTTCAATCTCCGCGGCGAAGTCGTCGGCGTGAACAACATGAAAATCGTGGAGACCGGCGCCGAGGGACTCGGCTTTGCCATTCCAACGACCGTGCTGAAGAACTTCCTCAAGAACCGCGACACGTATGCCTTCGATCCGGCAAACCCGAACGCGGGCTTCCGCTATAACCGCCCGCCGAAGCCGGAGGCGGTGAAATGAAAAATGAAGAATGCAGAACTGAAATCTTTTCCAACCACACCACACACCATGAAACAAACCCCGTTCACTTCCCTCCTTCGTGCGCCGCGCCTCGTGCTGGCGATGTCCTCTCTCGCGGCGCTGCCGCTGCTGGCTGCTGATCCCGCGGCTGTCCTGCCGGATGAGTCTGTCGCCTATATGGAGATGGATACCCAGGGCATCTATAAGCTGATGGAACACCCGGTCGTGAAGGCGATACCGGTGGAGGAGTTGAAGAAGATGCTCTACAAAATGGCAGGCAGCGGACCGGACTACGAAGCGGAAGCGAAGAAGCTGATCGCGGACGAGACCGGCGTCCCCTACGAGGAATGGGAGAAGAAATCCGGACGCTTCGCTTTCAGTATTCACGACCTGAAGATCCCGGAGAATCCCACTCCTGAAAACGTGGGCGGTGAGGTGTCGCTCGCCTATGAGTTCGATGTGGATGAGGCGCTGATGGAGAAATACTTCCACGCCATGGTGAAGCTCACCGCCAAAGAGCTGGAGAAACAGGGCGATGCCCAGGCGGAGCAGATGAAGGAGTTCTTCGGCAAGGCGGTGGAGATGTTTGAGCAAAGCACCGTGGAGCACGGCGGCGCGAAGATTCATGTCTTCAAGCTCAAGGATAACGACGAGACGAAGGGCGCGCCGGAGTTCGTCCGCGAGTGGGCCTACGCCATTCACGACAAAATGGTCCTCGCCGGTTCCGGCCAGGATCAGGTGGAGGAAATGCTGGACCGGATGAAGGCCGGTGGCGAGGCGGGCTCACTCGCGGCATCCCCCTATTATAAGAGGGACCACGACAAGGCCGGCAAGACGCTGGGCCTCGCCAGCCTGAATTTGCAGACCATCCTCGGTCTCGTGGAGAAGTATGCGCTGCCGATGGCCGACAACTCCGAGGTGGATATGGGCAAGGTCTGGAAGGTGCTCGGCGCCGATAAGCTGCAGAGCGCTATGCTCGCGATGGGCGCGGAGGCGGAGAGCATGGATCTCGCGGCACTGCTGACCTACAGCGAAAAGCCCGGGCTGTTCGCGGCGTTCGCCATGACTGGAAGTGGTAAAGCTCCGGCTTTCCTGCCCAAAGGCGTCGCCAGCGCCAGCTATCAGCAGATGGACATCGAGAAGACGGTGGACAACATGATAAAGCTCGCGGGCGAAATCCATCCCCAGGCCAACATGGCTGTGGAGATGGGTCTGAATATGGCCAAAGCGCAGGCGGGCGTGGATTTGAAGAAGGACATCCTCAGCCAGCTCGGCCCGGACATCTGGATGGCTTCAGCTCCGGAGGGCAAGGAAGCGAAGGAGGCAGACGCCACGCAGGGCGCGTCCGGGATGGCGGCCATGGCAATGCTCGGCGGGAAGTCCGTCATCGGCATTCGCGTGAAGGATTCCAAGGCCTTCAGTCTCGCCATTGATACGGTCATCAACAAAGTGGCGTCGAAGGATGCCGTCTTCGAGACGCGCGAGTATCAGGGCTTCACCATCAACAACGTGAAAGAGACGCCGGAGGAGTTCAAAGTGGGCTACGTCCTGACTGACGAATGGCTCATCCTCAGCGTCGGTGCCGGCGAAGTGCTGGAGCAAATCCTCGGACGTCTCGGCAAGAGTGACGATGATGGATTCTTCGCACAGAAGTCCATCACCAAACATCTCGACGCCATGCGCGACGGCCAGGCTATGGTCAGCGTCACGGATCTGGGCGAAATGCTTGGAAGCATAATGAACACGTTTGAGATGGCGATGAAAGTTGGAGTCGGAGGTGAGGCTCCGGAGATGCCGTGGGACGAACTTCGCAAGCTCATCCGCGTCCCGCTCCTCTCTATTGATAAAGCCTGGTTCGACAGCGGCCACATGGAGTATCGCATGAGAATCGCGCCGAAGGAGTAATCCCGACAAACATGCGCCCGCTCTTTCTTCTCACCGCCCTGACTGTCAGTCTGACGGCGCAGGATGTTCCCGTCGTCACCCCGCAGCCGGTTCGGCTCGGCGGGCCGGAAGTCGCGAAAGTCTCCTGGGACTCCGGCTCGGCTACGCCTGGAGACTTCGACTCCGACGGACGACTCGACCTCGCTCTCATCAACAACGAGAACGCCAAACTCGTTATTCTCTACCAGCGCAATCCCGGCGCAGGGAAAGACAGCGCGAAGCAGCGCGTCATTTCCCGCGACCGCTGGGAGCCCGTCATTGAGGACTCACGGTTTGAGAAAACGTCACTGCCGAGTGAGCAGAGGCACTTTGCGATGACCGCCGGCGACTTCGACGGCGATGGCCGGCTGGACCTCGCGCTCACTGGTGCCACGGATGCGCTCACGGTGCGCTTCCAGGGAAATGATCACACGTTTGGCAAGACGTGGAAGTGGAAGGGCTTTGAGCCGCTGCCCAACAGCCTGTCAATGGCCAGCGCTGACTTCGACGGCGACAAAAAGGCCGATCTCGCAGTGCTGGCCAAGGGTAAGCTGCTCGTCTTCCGCCAAAAGGAGGGCGGCTTCAGTGAGCCTGTCGTCTATGCCACCGGCGAGGAAAAAGCCGGCTATCTCATGGCTCAGGATGCCGACGGCGATGGCGCGACCGACCTTCTCTATCTCGCCGCCAGTGGTGAGGGCGCGCTGCGCATTCGCCGCCAGATTGGGCCGGGCGCATTCGCCAGCGAATTGTCCATCCCTTACCAGATCCCCGCCGACGGGCTCTTCCCGTCGCGCGACGCACTGAAGCGCCTCGTCCTCACGCGCGTGAACCCCAAGTCCGCGCTCATCGAGCGGCACGCGCTGGCCTTCGGTGGCGACAAGCCGCTGGATGGCGACACTCTGCTGCCCACCGTTTATGCACCGCCTGGAGGAGTAAAAAGCGCTCTCTACGCGCAGGGTGATCTCAACGGCGACGGGCTCGCGGACATCGCGATGGCCGACAGCAAGAGCGCGCAGGTGGTCGTTTTTCTCCAGCGGGAGGACGGCAGCTTCGCCGAGCCGGTCAGCTTTCCTTCGCTCTCCGGTATCAATGGCCTGACACCTCTGCCGTGGAGGAACGGCCTCGGCTGCGCGCTCGCGGTGAGCAGCGCCAAAGAAGGCACCGGCATCTCCTTCTTCAACATGGATGGCCGGCTGGAGTTCCCCATGCCTCAGTCGTTGAAGGGCGTGCCCGCCGCGATGGCATCCGTGGATTTGAAGGGCGACGGAAAGTTCACCCTCGTCGTGCTGGCTGGTGAATCGCGCGACTGGCAAATGCACCTCGTGAGCAGCGCTGACGGGATTAAGTGGGAGCCGGTCAGCACCCCGCTCAAGTCGTTGAAGAAAGAGCCGCTCGCCATTAAGACCGGCGACCTCAACGGCGACGGCAAGCCCGACCTCCTCATCCTAACTGGCAAGGAGCCTGCGCTCATCATGCTGGCGAAGGCTGACGGCAGCGGATTCGAGGAACCGCTCGCCGAGACCGCCACCATCCGCAGTCAGCTATCGGACCTCACGCCGGAGCGCGTCAGCGTCATGGATATCATGAACGACAAGCGCGCCGAGATCATCACCAGCGGCGCCGGCTACGCCCGGTCGCTTTCCCTGACGCCCGACAACAAGGACATCGTCATCGCCGATCAATACAACGCCCGGCAGCCCGACGACAAACTCGCCACTCCGGCGTTCTGCGACGTGGATGGCGACAACGCGCCGGAACTCATCTTCAGTGAGAGCGGCACGCCATGGCTCCAGGTTTTCAAACGCGACAGCGCCGCCGTTTACCGCTCCACCCGCCGCCTCGACAGCAGCAGTGGCGACACCGTCGAAATCATCCCGGTCAAGCTGGGCAAGGCCGCCGTGCCGCATCTGCTGCTGGCCGGCAAAGAGCGCTTCCGCACGGCTCCACTCGCCGGCAGCCGCCCGCGCATGGAACTCCTCACCAGCTACGAGACCGATCTCAAGAATTGCCGTTACTACATGGCCCTGCCTGGCGACCTCAACGGCGACGGCAAAGAGGAGATCACCGCCTTCGACGGCAGCAGCAACCTCATGGAAGTCCTCGCGCCCGCCACCGCCGCCGGCCAGCCGTGGAGCAGCCTCATGCACTTCGTCCTGTTTGAGGAGAACATCCACTTCCGCGGCCGCAAAGGTGTCGAAAACGTACGCGAAGCGTTTATCCGCGACTTTACCGGTGACGGCAAAGACGACCTTCTCATGCTGCTCCACGATCGCGTGCTCCTCTACCCGCAGAACTAACGCCCCCGCTCACGCCAACGCTTTGGCAATGGCGAGCAGGTATTCGTAGCTGTAGATGCCCGTCTTGTGGCCGTCGCTAAAGGCGAAGGCGACAGCATAGCCTCCGACAGTCTGCCAGGTGGTGACGCGAACTCCTGGATATTCCTTACGGTCATCGCCGCCGTACTTCACGCCGAGCAAATCCCGTTCGCCGGTCGTCTCGGCGCTCGGCGAAAGCGCGCGCAGCTTCTCCATCGGGTAGTAAGTCTCGCTGCCATCCGACCAGCGGATGGCGATTTCATGGCCGATGGCCTGGATGTCTGAGGGGTGCATACGGGGATTGAAAAATGAAGAATGGCGGAAGGAGAGAGATCAAGGCAACAGCAGCCGGGTGGCCTGCTTCATTCTGCATTCTTCATTTCCTTCAGCCATGCTGCTGCCTGTGGGGCGAAGTAGGTGAGAATGATGTCCGCGCCAGCGCGGCGGATGGCGGTCAGTGATTCCAGGATGATGCGGCGTTCGTCGAGCCAGCCGGCGGCAGCGGCGCTTTTGATCATGAGATATTCGCCGCTTACCTGATACGCGGCGACGGGCAGTGAGGTGGCTTCGCGGACGGCGCGAATGACATCGAGATACATGCCCGCAGGTTTCACCATGAGCATGTCGGCGCCTTCGGACTCGTCGAGCATGGCTTCACGCACCGCCTCGCGTACATTGGCCGGATCCATCTGGTAGGTCTTCTTGTCGCCGGACTTCGGCGCGGAATCGAGCGCACCCCGGAAGGGTCCGTAGCAGGCGCTGGCATACTTGGCGGAGTAGCTGAGAATGCTCACACCGGTGAAACCTTCATCATCCAGCGCCGCGCGAATGGCGGCGACCCGACCGTCCATCATGTCGCTGGGCGCCACGATGTCTGCGCCGGCGCGGGCGTGCGTCAGCGCCTGACTGCAGAGGACTCCCACCGTCTCGTCGTTGAGGATGAGGCCATCATCCGAGACGAGGCCGTCATGGCCGTCGCTGTTGTAGGGATCTAGCGCGACATCGGTGACGACGGCGACATCAGGGTGCGCGGCTTTGATGGCGCGGATCGTCTGCGGAATGAGGCCGTCGGGATTGCAGGACTCCGCAGCGTCGCGGGTTTTTAGCGCGTCGGAAATGCGGGGAAAAAGGACCACTGCTTTGACGCCGAGCGCCGAAGCGCGGCCAATCTCCGCGAGCAGTCCGGCGGTGGACCAGCGGCGGCAGCCGGGCATGGACGCGATGTCTTCGTCGCCGTCCGTGCCGCTGAGAAAGAGCGGATAGATGAAGTGAGCCGGCGACAATGAAGTCTCCCGAACGAGTCCGCGAATGGCGGCAGACGAGCGGTTCCGGCGGGGGCGAATAGGGAGGTCCATGAGATTGTCAGAGTTTCGGCGGGTTGCGTCCGATGAAGGGGTGTTGTTCGAGGTCAATGACCGCGCCGCTGACGGGGCCGAATTCATCGCTGAGGAAAAGCGCAGCAGTGGCGGCGATTTCCTCAGGCCGGAAGATGCGGCCTGAGGGCGCAAACATCGCCGGCAGGTGGGCAGGCCAGTCTTCGGCCATGCCTTCCTCCTGTTTGAAGCGGCGTTCGTTTTCGGTGAGCACCCAGCCGGGGTTGATCTGATTCACGCGCACGCCGCAGCGGTGGAGGGAGTCGCCGAGGTTCCGGCTCATGGTTTGGAGCGCGCCTTTGCTGATGCTGTAGGGCAGAAGGTTTTCCTCCCCGCTGTAGGCGTTGACGCTCCCGATGTTCACCACGCAGCCGCGCGTCTTTTGCAAATGCGGCAGCGCGGCCTGAATGAGCAGCAGTGGCGCCCGCACGTTGATGGCCATGACACGGTCGAAGAACTCCGCCGTCACGTCGCCGATGCGACCGCGCACGACCCATGCGGCGTTGTTCACCAGGCCATTGAGACCGCCAAAAGCAGCGACCGCTGCCGCCACGATGCGCGCGGGGGCTGCGGGGTCGGCGAGGTCGTCGTGGTGAAAGACAGCCTGACCGTTGAGCGAAGCGGCCACCCGTTCACCCAAGTCGCGTTCGAGGCCGTGAATGAGCACGCGCGCTCCCTCGGCCACACAGCGGCGCGCGATGGCTCCGCCGATGCCGGTGGTGCTTCCGGTGACGATGATGGCTTTCCCTTCCAGACGATTCATGCCGCCGACGATGCGCGGATGGACGCCGCCGTCAATTTTTCACATTTCGCCGCCGGATTCCATGATTGCTCCCGGCGTATCCCGTCGGCTCTGATGCGGGAACCAGTGTTGTCTAATGGCTGAGGAAGCTGGCGGGCCGAACGGAGCGATGCTAAATTCCTGTCGCTGCTAAAAACCTTGCCCCTCCGCCCAGGCCGGGTAGCGTCGCGCCGCCATGCGATACCTCATCCGCCTCTCCTTCCTCCTTCTCGCCGCTGCCACTGCATTCGCCGGCAATGGGATTCTCGAACTCGACTCCAAGCCTGGCGGGGCGGAGGTCTTCGTGGACGGGAAGAAGAAGGGCACCACGCCGGAGACGGAGGGACAGAAGCTCACCATGGAACTGCCGGAGGGAGACCATGAGATCGTCATCAAAAAGGAAGGCGTCGGCTCGACGACGAAGAAGGTCTTCGTGGGCGAGGGCGTCGTGCAGCCGATGACGCTCACCATCCTGCCGTCGGCCTACACGAATCCGGGCGGCATGAAGTTCGTCCCCGTGCCCGGCACCCAGATTCTAATGTGCATCCACGAGACCCGGAACAAGGACTACGCGGCATATGCTGCAGCGAATTCCGGCGTGGATGCGAAGTGGAAGAACGTGGACTTCAAACTGGGCGACCACAGTTGGACGATCAAAGACGACAAGGAGTATCCGGTGGTCAACGTGAGTTGGGAGGATGCCAACGCCTACTGCGCATGGCTGGGCCGGAAGGATGGGAAGACCTACCGACTGCCCACGGATCATGAGTGGAGTTGTGCCGTCGGCATCGGGGATCAGGAGAATGCGAAGGAGACGCCCAAAGCCAAATCCGGCAAAGTGCCCGGCTTTCCATGGGGCGCAGGTTACCCGCCGCCACAGAACAAAGCCGGCAATTACCGTGATGCCGCTGCGGTCAAACAATCGAAGGGATATTTCAGCAGCACGGACCTCGGCAGCTACGATGATGGCTGGTTCTTGACCGCTACAGTCATGCAGTTCCCGGCCAACAAACTCGGCATCTTCGACCTTGGCGGCAATGTCTGGGAATGGTGCCAGGATCTATACAGTCCAGAGGATAATTACCGTGTGTTGCGTGGTGGCTCCTGGATCAACAATGTCCGCGTCACTCTCGCGTCGTCCTACCGCAACAACGGCACACCCGCCGATCGCTTCTTCATCAACGGCTTCCGTTGTGTGGTGGTGGTGGGCGGGGCTTCCCCCAAGTCTGAAACAAAGACCGGCCCGGTGGGCGGCGGGAACTTCCTGCCGCCTCAGTGCCAAGAAGTCAGACTAACCCACACCCCCGGCCCCTGTGACAAAACACCCTGCGGGAAATGGCCGCCCGCGAGTGCCAGGGAAAAGACGCCGCGCCCACCCGCGGTCCCGCATGACGGGACTGCGGGTGTCTTTCCATAATCATCCAACTACTTCTCAAACCATGAACGCTTCCTCCCATTCACCAAAAATGTTACCGTCTTTCCTGATCTCTGGAATGCTCCTCTGCACGCTGAATGCCTGCGAACGGAAACCTTCCGGCACCTCCCCTGTCACTGCCACTCTGGCCGCGGTTGAACCCGCAGCCCTCGCGCAGGAAACGCCCGCCGCCACACCGGCACCTGCGCAGGGAAAAGATGACCAAAGCTCCCGCCTGTGGGCGATGCGCAAGAAGGTGCAGCAGCGGAGCACCCAGCGGACCGGTTCCTACCTTGAGCAGCTGAACGCCGCCCTCGCCGAAGGTGATCGGGACGGAGCAGAATCCGCCCTGAAGGCCGCCATCGCTCAAGGCACCTTGACCCAGGCACAGATTGTGGACGTCCGGTCCCGGATAGATGCGCAGCACAGCCAGCAACAGGCCGCCCTGCTGGCCGCCGCCCAAACCCGAGAAACGGCTGCCCGCCAGGCGGCAGCGGCCGCACGCACGCCCTCTGAAGGCACGGCACCCGCGATGCCAGCCGTCGCTTCTGCCAGTAGTGCTCCGCCTGATGCCGGCGGCAAAACCACCGAACTCCAGCGTTTCGCCACCCGGTTTGCTGGACGCGACTCCCGATTCACATGTACGAAGGACCGCTCCGGCGGCAACAAGACCGGCATGACCAGCTTCACGATCACTCTGAAAGACCAGAACTCCGGCAAGGAGTGGGCAGTGGAGTATGGCGTGGCCCAGCTTTTAAACCGCAACCAGGGCAACACCGGTGGACTCACTGTAAACAACGAAAGTCTCGCAGGAGCTACTCTTGAAGTCCGTTTCAATGCCAAGGGTGAGCCAGTCAGCATTAAGAACCCAAGTAATGGAAACTCCTGTGAAGTGAGCGATTGGTGGGTAACCGGCTACGGGTGGTGAGGGGTAAGGCACGGTGTCCATCCCGCTGCTCTGGCGCGTTCGGCCCCGGACTCACCCGCAAGGAACACATGTGATAAGAGGGCGGTCGCATCGCATGCTGCGCGGGATGAATCGCCTGCTGCGCTGCGGGGAGCGATGCCGCTCCTAATCGCTTCGATCTCAAATCTTGCGTTGACCGTGAACCAGCAAACCGGGTATTAACGCTCACCGAGTTGACCGACCACATGTCCACAGAATCCGCACCGTTCTCCCTCCCCCGCGCCCCGATTATCGAGGCTGTGATGGACATTGGAGTGGAGCCGGCACCGGGATTTGATGTGGCGTCATGCGAAGCGCGGGCGGAGGAATTCTTTGCCGCCAGTTACCCGAAGAAGCAGACGCAGTTCATCCAGAGTGCTGAGTTCACAGTGAATGCCGCAGGGGGCAGCCATCTCTTGACGGGGAACGGCCTTGCGGGATTCCTCTTCCGGTCGGCGGATGAGAAACAGATCGTGCAAGTGAAGGCCGGGGGATTTGCCTTCAACCGGCTGGCTCCCTACGATTCGATGGATGCCTGGCTGCCCGAGGCGAAGCAGCGATGGAGTGAGTATTTGCAGATTGTCAGGCCGGCGCGCATCCGGAGGGTGGCTCTGCGCTACATCAACCGGCTGATGCTACCGCTGCGAGCGGACGGGAATCTGGAGTTATCGGAGTATTTGACCACGGGGCCGAAACTCGCGGATGAAGCGAGGTTCCGGCTGTCCGGTTTTTTGCATCAGCATCAGATCGTGGACGCTGACACCGGATTCAGCGCGACGATTCTTCAGACCCTCCAGCCTCTGGAGGGCGGCTGCCTTCCGGTGATCTTCGACATTGAGGTTTATCGGAGTGAGGCCCGGCTGGAGCCTGGATCGGACGAGCTTTGGACAATCATCCAGGACTTGCGGATGCTGAAGAACAGGATATTCACAATGAGTCTGACACCACAATGCCTGAGCTTATTTCAGCTTCCCTGATCGGAGCCGTGGGCCTCGCCGCCCTTCGCCCGAAAATGTTCCAGTCCTCTGCTCTCTCCGCGGAAGGGAGAGCCGTGGCCCGGCAGACTGCGGAGATTTACCGGCACGGTGAAGCGTCGTGGTCTCTCTTTGGTCCGCTGACTGAGGCTCAACGTGCGCTGCGCGAGACCGTTGCGGAGACTTCTGTTTGCGGTTGGGACGGTGCTGAGGCCCCGCCTGTTCCAGCGGAAGCGGCCGCCCAAGCGGAGGCATTTCTTGCGGCGCTGCCGCATGGTTTACCCATGCCTGAGTTTTCAGTGGAGCCGGATGATGGTTCGCTGTCGCTGGAGTGGCACGCTGGCTACCGCCGGGTGTTCTCGGTCAGCGTCGGGAGATCCATGCGCCTGCCTTATGCCGGCCTGGACGGGGCAGATAAATGGCATGGGGTGGCTCAGTTCGATGGGATTGTCATTCCGCGGCGGATAGTGGAATCCATTCGGCAGGTCGTCGCATGAGCGCACTGCCTTCCGGATTGCCGGACATCGTGGCGGATGGCGAGGACGTGGCGCGAATCGTGATCTTTTCGGGTTGGGTGGCTAAGGGGACCGGTCGAATCAAATACCCAGCTTTTCTGCCCGCACCGGATCATGAGACGTCTGTTTTCAGGAAGACAGAACTCACGGATGAGCAGCTGTGGGAACTCGGTGCAGAGGCTGCTGAACGCGGCACACTTTACGGGGCGGCAGTCGTGCAGACCGGTGTTGTTCGTAGGGCGGGGCTCGATGCTTTGGCCAGCGAGCCACCGCCGCATCACGCCAACTTGATACGCTGGCCGGTGTTGGCTGACGACCCGGAACTCCAGAAGGCACGTCGCAAAGAAGTGGCGACGGAGATCGCCGAGGAAGCGTGGTACTTGCCGCGCAAGTGATGGCCTTTTGGGCACGCGACTGGGCATCAATGCATCATGCGGCCCCCGTTGTTCCTGTGGATTTCTGATTTCCGAATGCCGCATCCCGCTGCAATGGCGGCAGCTTCGTGCCGTTCTTACCACTCATCCTTGCCCTCGAAACGTCGAGCGGCGAAAGCGCCGTCGCGCTGTGCGTGGATTCACCACCCGATTCCATCTGTGCGGAGGGTCCGGGAATCCTCTCGTGATGGTGGAAGCATACGGGAGTCAATTACTGCACACCATTTCTCCGGCGGACCGTGGGAACCGTGGGTTTTAGTGTGCTCACGCTTACTTTGAGCTTAGGCAGAAGGACGAGGCTCAGGCTTTCGCGTAAAGCTCGCTGCCTTTCTGAGCGAACTCTTTGCTTTTCTCTTCCATGCCCTTCTGAAGGGCTTCTTCTTCGGAGACGGCCTGTTCGGCGGCGTATTTGCGGACGTCTTCGGTGATCTTCATGGAGCAGAAGTGCGGGCCGCACATGGAGCAGAAGTGGGC
>JANOZA010000474.1:0-9710 GCA_031429155.1 Verrucomicrobiota bacterium
GCGGATGCTGCGCCATTTCGCGCAACTGCTCCCGCCAGTCGGGTTCCGTGACTTCCGTGACGTAACAGGGATGCACGCCGGCAGTGAACCACACCTGCGGAAACCGTTCCGCAATCTCCAGACATGCCCGGCTCGTGGGAATGTCGCACCCGATGGCCACCACACGAGTCACGCCGGCCGCTGTGGCCCGCTCAAGGATGAGTGGCAGTTCGTCGCGGAGCGCGTTAGCCTCAAGGTGAGCGTGGGTGTCGGTCAGCATCGCTCAGGCGAAGACGACGGTCTTGTTCTTGAACGCCAGCACGCGGCGCTGGACGTGCCAGTTCACCGCGCGGGAAAGGACGATCTTTTCAAGGTCGCGGCCCTGGCGGATGAGGTCGGCGACGGTGTGCTTGTGGGTGACGCGGATGACATCCTGTTCGATGATCGGGCCTTCGTCGAGGTCGCCGGTGACGTAGTGGCTGGTGGCACCGATGATTTTCACACCGCGGGCGTGGGCGCTGTGGTAGGGTTTCGCACCGGGAAAGGCGGGAAGGAAGCTGTGGTGGATATTGATGATGCGGTTAGCCCACGCGCCGGCGAAGTCATCGCTGAGTATCTGCATGTAGCGGGCGAGCACGATGGTGTCTATGCGGTGCTCTTCCATGAGCGCCTGCTGGCGGGACTCAGCACCGACCCGGCCTTCGCGCGTGACTTCTATTTTGTGGAAGGGAATGCCAAAGCGCTCGGCAGCGGGGCGCAGGATGTCGTGGTTGGAGACGACGAGCGGAATGTCGGCATCGAGTTCGCCGGACTCTTGACGGCTGAGGAGATCGTAGAGGCAGTGAGAGTCCTTGCTGACAAAAAGGGCGAGCCGGTGGCGGACGTCGGTGAAGTGAAGGCTCCACGTCATCTTCCGTGGCTCTGCGAGGGCGCGGATGAAGACCGGAATGTCCGCGCGCGGGATGACGAATTTTTCCAGATCCCACTCAGCCCGCATGAAGAATTCGCCCTCAAGGTTGTCCACATGCTGGTCAAACTGGAGCATGTTGCCGCCGTTCTCGGCGATGAACGAAGCAAGGGCGCGGACGAGGCCCGGCTGGTCGGGGCAGTGAGCGAGGAGGATGGCGCGGGGCATGAGGGAGGGGGAAGGGGAGGGTAATCAGTTATCAGTGATCAGTAATCAGTGTTGTCGCGAAGAGAAGAGTAAAGGGGCTGAAAACTTATAACTGATTACTGATTACTCAATGCAGTCGTCCGTCGGCGATACGGAGCGGGCGCTTCATCAGCGCGGCGAGTTTTGGATCGTGTGTTACCACGACGAGGGCGGTTTGATGCTCGGCATTCAGTTCAAGGAGGAGGTCCATGAGGGCTTTGCCATTGGCAGCATCGAGAGCGCCGGTGGGCTCGTCGGCGAGGAGCAGGCCGGGCTGGCGGATGAGGGCGCGCACGACGGCGACGCGCTGCTGTTCGCCGCCGGAGAGTTGAGAGGGTTTCTTGTTCAGGTGCTCGCCGAGGCCCACGCGGTCGAGGAGTTTGCGGGCGCGCTCGAGAGCGGAGTTTCGATCCGGGCGATCGCTGCCGGCGAGGGTGGGGACGAGGACGTTCTCCACCGCGCTGAGGTGCGGCAGGAGGTGATGAAGCTGGAAAATGAAGCCTATGCGGTTGGCGCGGAGTCGGCTGAGGCCAGCTTCTTCGAGCGCCAAAGCGTCTTCATTGAAGAGAGTCACCGAACCCGCGTCCGGGCGGTCCAGGGTGCCGAGAATGTGGAGGAGAGTGCTCTTTCCGCAGCCGCTCGGGCCGGTGATCGCGATGCTTTCGCCGGGGGCGATGCGCAGATCCACGCCGCGCAATACTTCCTGCACGGGAGCGTGCGGGGCAGCCTGATAGGATTTCGAGACCTGGCGGAGAATGGCGATGTCGGACATGGAGGGGTGCAACCTATGACAGGCCGGGCGCGCGGAATCAACCCGCCATCACTTCGGCGGTCCCATTCACCCGAGGGACCGCCGCGCTCACTTCCGCCGCGAGATTGATCGCCGCGATCATGCTTTCCGGATTGGCGGTGCCCTGCCCTGCTATCCCGAATGCCGTGCCGTGATCCGGACTGGTCCGCACAAATGGCAGGCCCAGCGTGACATTTACCGCACAGTCGAAATCGAGCAGCTTGAGCGGGATCAGCCCTTGATCGTGATACATGCAGACGACGGCATCCCACGCTCCGTGCGCAGCCTGGTAAAAGAGCGTGTCCGGCGGCAGCGGGGCGGAGAACGTGGCGTGCGGCAGCAGCGCCCGGAGCTGCCTGACTGCCGGGAGGATAATGGCGGCGTCTTCGGTGCCCATGTGACCATCCTCGCCGGCGTGCGGATTGAGTCCGGCCACGGCGAGGCGGGGATTTGCGATGCCGCGCTGCTGGAGAAACTCCGCCAGCAGACGCCCGGTTCTGAGAATGGCCTCCGGCGTTATCAAGTCCGGCACCCGACGCAGCGGCTCATGAATGGTAACGAGTCCCACCGTCAGATGCGGGCCGGTGAGACACATCACAAATTCCGGCGCACCGAGTCGCGATGCATAAAACTCCGTCTGGCCGGGGAAGGTGAATCCCTCTGCGGCCAGCGCCGACTTGCACACGGGCGCAGTCACCACCGCGGCGATCTCGCCGGATCGCAGCAACTGCACCGACTCCTCCAACGCGGCCAGCGCGGCCCGGGCGGAGACCGCATCCGGCCTGCCAGGGTGCGCGGACGGACAGTCGCCGATCACACGATAGCGGAACCGCTCATCCAGCCGCCCTGACTTCAAGGCCGCGGCCGTGACTTCCGGCCCGATGCCCGCAGCATCGCCAAGGGTGATGCCGATGGTCCCGCTCACTGGAACTTCTTTATAGTCGCCTTCTTGCGCAGCTTCTTGAGCCACTCTTCCGAGGCCTTCATGCGCTTCTCCATCTGAACGCGCCTCTCCACCTCAGCATCCACCTCGGCCTTCGGCCTCATTTTCCCGGCCTCCTTCGCCTCCACCCAAAAGATGTAAAAGCTGCCGCCCAGCGGAACGATCTCACTCACTTTGCCGGCTTCGAGTTTGGAAACGGTTGGCCAGAACGGCTCGGCGATATCCTTCTGCCCGACCCAGCCCCAACTGCCGCCGGCGTCGCGCTTGCTGTCCGTCGAGTGCGTGCGCGCGAGGGACGCGAAGTCCGCGCCATTCACCAGGCTCGTGCGCACTTCCTTCGCCAGCGCCAGTTGCTGAGGAGTAGTCTTGCCTTCGGCCACGCCATCCACGGTGATGCTCCACAGCTTCAGCTTGCCGCCCACGCGGAAAAGATTGGAGTTCTTGCGCAGCCAGGCCGCCTTTTCCTCCTCCGTGATGTAGGGCGTATCCGTTTTCGCGAACTGCCCGCGCATCATTTCCACGATCACATTTCTTTTCTGCTGATCCTTGAATTTCTTATAGCTGATCCCGCTGTTAGCCAGCTCCTCATAGAACTTCTTGGAGTCGCCTTTGAACATCCCGTCAATGAACTGCCGCTTGATCGCTTCGTCCGCGTGCGCCTCGACCTTCGGATCAAAGGAGACCGCGAAGGGCTCGAATTCCTTGAGGATGAGTTCCTGGTCAATGAGTTGATCGAGCACCTTCCCGCTCAGCTTTTTCATCTCCGCATTCCGTTCCGCAGGGTCAGGGTAGCGCCGGACCAGCTCCATCATGCTCGCGCGCATGAGGTCATCCACTTCGGATTTCAGAACAGGCCGTCCGTTGACGACTGCGGCGATGCCGTTGCTGGCTGCCATGGCCGGGCCAGAGAGCAGGGCCAGCAGCAGCGTGAGGTAACTAAGGGCTCGGAGTTTCATGAGTTGGTCGGGTAGAGACTGTGGTTGAGGTTGAGGAAAGTAATGTCAGTCCCAAAGGTAGGACTTGCGTTCGCCTATCAGGTGCCCGCCCTGGGTGAGCGTGACATGCCAGCCGAGCAGCTTGCCGCGCTCGCGATATTCCTGGCCGGCGACTTCAAACCGCACCAGCCCGGCCCGCGGCTCCACGTCCACCTCCTTCGTGAATACTTTGAATCCCGTCGCCGACTGCCGGTACTCGAACCTCGCCCGCACCGGCGTGGTCTTATCCGGCGTCTTAAAGAATATCGTGTAGTGATTTCCCCGCCGCGCCTCGCGGTCAGCGTCCGACACCGCGCCGTACATATAGTGCCTCTGCTCGAAGGCGATCGCCGGTTCTATGGCGTCGGGCTTAGCGTCAGGATCCAGCCGGTAGATTTTGACCCGCGTGATCCCGCTCTCCGGGCGCGTGGCGCAGGATAGCAGACAAAGGGATCCCAAAAGGGGAAGAATGCGGACGACAGCAGTCAAACTCATGGGGCTGACATTCCCTCGCGTGCCTTTACTGTCAATGACCGTAGTGAGGGCCTCATTCCAGGGGCAACTCCCGGTCCCGGAAGTCGAAATTCCGCTGCTTCTTCGGCCGCAGGGAGTATCGCCCGCCCGCCTTCCTCCGCAGCGGCTCGAACACCGCCTCCGCTCCGGCCATGCGCAGTTCACAGATCAGCTGGAGCAATTGCCCCAACCGGCCCTTCGGGAATCCGTTGTGCTGAAACCAGATCACATACTCCTCCGGCAAATCATAGAGCAGCACCCCGTGCGGCGGATAATGCTGCGGCCCGTACTTCCCAAACGGCATGTGCCAGCGCCCGATCAACTCCAGCGCTTCCGCCAGGTGATTCCGCCAGTCTGCGAGAAATGCCGCTTCATCGTCCATCAGCCAGACTCGCCCGCCGCGACGGCAGGGAAACAGAAAAATTTCCCCCGCGACGAAACGAATTCCCCCGCTCCTCGTTCCGTTCCTCTTCCACCATGACCCGCCGCCGCCTTCTCCCTGCCCTCGCCGCCTGTACCCTCACGTCGAGACTGTCCGTCCGCTCTGCGCCACTCAATCCCGCCGACTGGATCTTCCTCGACAACGGCCAGATCAAACTCGGCGTCAAAAAAACCAGCGGCGCCGGCATCGCATGGCTCTCCGCCAGCGGCGCGGCGGAAAACCTCCTCGACCACTACGACCACGGGCGCCTCATTCAGCAAAGCTATTACGGCAAAGACGACGGCTCCAAATGGGTGGACAAACCCTGGCGCTGGAACCCGGTGCAGGGCGGCGATTACAAAGGCCACGCCAGCGAAGTCCTTGCCCTCACCAGCGACAAGACCACCCTCCATGCCCGCATCCGCCCGCGGAACTGGGCCGGCGGCCAGCTCCTCGCCGATTGCGAAATGGAACAGCGCATCCGCCTCGATGGAAAGCTCGCCATCGTCACGTTCCGGTTCCGTTATTCCGGCACCGACACCCACCCCGCGCACCAGCACGAAGTCCCCGCCACCTTCCTCCACCCCTCCCTCACCACCCTCGTCCACTACGATGGCGACAAGCCTTGGACCGGTGCTGCCCTCACGCGCTCCGTGCCCGGCTGGCCCAATGAATCGCGCCACATCCCCGAAGGCTGGGCCGCTTATGTAAATGACAAAGACACCGGAGTCGGCGTCTTCGCCCCCATCGCGAAAGACCTCACCTGCTATCGTTTCGGCGCGTCGCCCACCGCGCTCTCCGCGTGCTCCTACTTTGCCCCTCTGGTGAAATTCCCCATCACGCCCGGGCTCGACTTCAGCTACGGCATCGCCCTCGCCACCGGCACCCCTGCCGACATGCGCACCGCCTTCGCCGCCCTCAAAGACAAGCTCCCTGCCAAACTCCCCGCGCCCGCCGCCCGCTAGAGAATGTGGTGCCGCCGGCCCGGCGGCTCCATAACTACGCATGGAGGCTGCCCGGTGGTCAGTAATACAAATTCCCGTAATACAAATTCCTTGCCGCCCTCCCCCTCACAAGGCTATCTCTCAGCACCATGAATACCCGCCTTCTCTCCTGTCTCTGCGGTTTCCTTGCCTTCGCCGCCGCCGCGTCAGCCGCCCCGCCAGCGGTCTCCAATATCCGCGCCTCCCAGAAGGCCGGTACCAAGCTGGTGGAAATCTACTACAACGTGGCCGACCCGGACAGCGGCGCGCTCACCGTGCAGATCGAGATGTCGTCGAACTCCGGCCAGAGCTACGATCTCCCCGTGCGCAGTGTCAGCGGGGCCATCGGCGCGGGCGTCACCCCAGGCACCGACCGCAAGATCACATGGAATGCCGGCCTCGACTGGAACGGCAACTTCTCCAACACCTGCCGCGTCCGCCTCTACGCCTACGACGGCTCCACCCCCGTCCCGCCCCTCGGCATGGTGTATATCCCGTCGGGCACTTTCGTCATGGGGTGGGAAAGCCCAAGCGTCATCGGCGGGAACATGACGCTGACGAAGGCTTACTTCATGGAGCGGTATGAAGTCTCGGGCGCGCTGTGGAATGAGGTCAAGAACTGGGGGAATGCCAACGGCTACTCCATCGGCGGCGGCGCCTTCCGCGCCGTGGACCTTCCCGTGCAGACGATGACGTGGCACGATGCCGTGAAGTGGTGCAATGCCCGCAGCCAAAAAGAGGGCCTGCCACTCTGCTACTTCACCGATGAGGCGAAGACGATCCTATACAAGACCGGCAACACCGACCTCACCAACGCGATGGTGAACTGGAACGCCAACGGCTACCGCCTGCCGACGGAGACAGAGTGGGAGCGGGCCGCCCGCGGCGGGCTGGATCGGAAAGTCTTTCCGTGGGGAGATACCATCGCCAATCACCAGGCAAACTACAACGGCAGCGGCGATCCCTTCGAGGGCAATACGGGAACAACACCCATCGGATACTATAACGGAAACCAAACTCCCACCGGTCAGATCATGGTCAACGGCTACGGCATCTACGACATGGCCGGAAATGTCTGGGAATGGTGCTGGGACCGCTCCGGCAGTCTCACCTACGGCTCCTCCGACTGGCTTGGCTCGGACACTGGATCCACGACGCGTATGATCCGTGGTGGTTCGTGGGACGACGGCGAGCCGACCGTCCTGCGCTGCGCCTACCGCAACACTGGCACGCCGGGTGCATCCAACTACGTCGTTGGGTTCCGGTGTGTCCGGGGGCAGTAGGATAAGTTACCCTCTTCCCTTCTCCTCATTTACCCTTCCCGCCATCATGCACTCGCCCGCGGCCCCCACTTCGGATCACGGCCCCGCCAAAGAAAGTGGAGCCACGGGCCCGCCGGCGCCATCCTTCCAGGAAGGTGGTTTGAAGGAATGTGGTTTCGCCGGCCCGGCGAAACGGACTCAGAAGGCCGGGGAATGTGGGGCCGTCGGCTCGACGGCCTCATTTGAAGCGGATGCCGCCCAGCGGGCGGCACCACATTCTTCTCAAACACCACATTCCTCGCCAGCACCACTTATCCTCCAGCCGCTCGACAAATCGCAGGCCATAGAAAAGACCCGCCAGTTCCTCCCGCACTGGACTCAGTCCGGCTGCACTTACTTTGTCACCTACCGCCTCGCCGATTCCTTTCCTCAGTCCGTGCTCCGAGAGTGGCAAGCGGAGATGGAAGTGTGGCTAAAATTCAATCCGAAGCCGTGGGACGACATCGCGCAGCGCGAATACAATAAACGCTTCGAAGGCCTGCGGCAAAAGTGGCTGGATGCCGGCCACGGTTCCTGCGTGCTGCGCGATCCTGCCCTGCGCACCATCGTGGCGAAGGGCTTTCATCACTTCGATGGTCAGCGCTACGACCTCGGCGACTACGTCATCATGCCGAATCACGTCCATGTGCTCGTCACTCCGGGCCCAGGCTGGGAACTGAGCCGTATTCTGCACACCTGGAAATCCTATAGCGGTCACGAAATCCTGAAGCGCACCCGGGGCGAGCCCCCATTCTGGCTCCAGGAGAGCTTCGACCACGCCGTGCGCAGCGAACGGCAACTTAACCACTACCGGAACTACATCCGCGAGAACCCGGAGAAGGCGAAGTTGTGGCCGGGGAAGTTCACGCACTGGGAGCTGCCAGCATGTGCAGACAAGGAATGTGGTTCCGCCGGCTCGGCGGAACTAAAAAAAGAAAATGCCGCCCAGCGGGCGGCACCACATTCTTTTCCTGCGCTGGTCCTCACTGCGCTGCTCAGTCTCCTCGCCCTGATCGCCCCCCTGCACGCCGACTCCATCGGCGAGTCCGCTGACTTTTCCGTGGACACACGCGACTACGGCGGCAGCGAGGTTGCGGAGAGCGCGGACTTTACAGTAGATACGACGACGAACAGCGGCATCGGGCCGGTGGAGGGCGGACTGTTCACAGTGGATACGCGGGCGCCGTCGCCGGACTTGGCGTCGGCTGAGGGTGAGGTGTTCACGGTGGATACGCGGCCCTACACGAATGCGCCGCCACTGGTGCTCTCGGGGAAGGTGACTTCTTTCCTCGGCGCGGTCATTGGCGATGCCTCGGTGACGTTGCAGTTGTACGGCTCGCCGCAGGCGGAGGTGGTGACGCTGAACAACGGCACCTACCAGACGCCGCCGCTGCCTCCGCGCAGCTATACTGTGGTGTTGAGCGCGCCCGGCTGGCGTCCGCAACTGCGCAACCTCACCGACGGCTGGCGCGGCGGGGCACAGAGTCTGGATTTTCAGCTCCAGTTGGACCCCGTGTGGCTCACGCAATTCAGCAATGGCCGGCAACCGACTGCCGGGGAGGCTCCCCGATGTGATGCGGGCACGGGGGCTTACCTGAAGCTGCTCACCGCCTGGCCGGACAAAGCAAGTCGTGCCACGGTGATACTCACGCATGGTTGGCTGGTAAATGCCGACGGCTGGCCCTCAGAAATGGGACAACGGATCAAAGACAATGCTTCCGGCATGGCTCCGAACGTGGTCGCATGGGACTGGCGGCAACCTGCTGCCCGGATAGCGCCCATCCCCATCGTAGAGGCGGCTTGTCAGGGACCGAAGTTGGGCGCGGCCCTCCAGTCGCTGTTGGGAACCAACTACAGTCAGCCCGTTCATTTCATCGGGCACAGCCTGGGCACCATTGTGAACAGCCGCGCCTGCGATTACCTGCACGGGGGCGGGCCGTCGCGTTTTCAAAAGGCGGCGGTGCTGTGGAATCATTTGCTCACGCAGCCACATGTGACGCTGCTCGATGAAGCGGAGATCGCCAACCCGCTGGGGAGCAATGTCATCGGCGGGAGTGAATTGTCGGCGCGCATCGCGCTGGCCCGTACGCTGGCACCGACTGGTTCCGGCACCGCGGTGCTGACGGCGCTGGACTCCCTGCGGGTGACGCTGCGCGACTGGAAAAGCCCACTCCCGGCGCGTGCGTCGTGGACGGACAACTACATCTCGCTCGTTGGCTGGACGCACGAGACGGCAGTGAATACCTGCCTCTTTGCGACGCCGGAGCAGTTGGGCCAGATCATTCCCGCACACTCCTACGCGTGGCAGTGGTATCGAGATTCTGTGACGCAGGGCGCGGCCTCGCCGCTGGGCTGGCACCGCTCCCTGGAAAGCGGTGCGGCCTTTCCCCCAAGCTCGACAT
Organism: Verrucomicrobiota bacterium; assembly: GCA_031429155.1. Classification (GTDB taxonomy): domain Bacteria; phylum Verrucomicrobiota; class Verrucomicrobiia; order Verrucomicrobiales; family V1-33; genus V1-33. Next base: position 9,460 of record JANOZA010000474.1, read on the forward strand.
ATCCTGCGGGCAGCCTTTGGTTGCAGAGCGTGGGACCGAACCGGAATCCCATGAATCTAACGCTGGTACCTCAACTGACTCCGTGGGATTGTGCCATCTACCAGACAGACGCCGTCGTGGTGTCGTGGGCCATGAATACGGCACGGGTTGCCGGCACTGCAAGTTATGCGGCTTATCAGGCGCTGGACGCCACCGGACGGGCCATTTTGAATACTTATCAGGCCGGCATCAACTACGCCGGCGACCTCGGC
>JANOZA010000475.1:0-7633 GCA_031429155.1 Verrucomicrobiota bacterium
ATAAAGAAAAGATGCTGCGCCTGCCGCACATCGGCCATGCCGAGGTCGGCAGAATCCGCCCCGCCGTAGTTCTGCATTTGCGTGAAATAAAACGGCATCTCCGGCATTCCCCACGCCTCTCGCCAGCCGCGGACCAGCGCCTCCATCCGCGCGGCGTAAAGACGTCCGTCACCGGAGTTCGACTCGCCCTGACACCACAGCGACCCGCGAATCGCATACGGCACGACCGGCGAAATCTTGCCGTTGAAAAACTGCGACGGCCCGCGCCACCGACCGGCGATTCCCGGCAACTCCGGACGCTTCAGCGGCTTCTCGACCGGGAAGCCCAGCGCCGCCGACGCCTTCTGCCAAGCTTCCAAATCCGCGTAGTATTTTTCAAAAGCCGCGCGCCCTTGCTGCGTCCCCGCATCCCCGTCGTGAATCATCTCCGCATCCACTGTGAGCGCCGGATGACCCTCGATCGCCCTGCGCTCCGCGAACGCCTCGATGCGCGTGTTGCTGTGCGAAGTCAGCAGGATGCCCACCGGCACTTTCAACTCCCTGTGCAGCTCATGCGCAAACGCGAGCGCCAGCGCCGAGAAATCGCCCGCCGCGCGACTCGTCTTCCATCCCGCCTCCGAGGTCCCCTTCCGCTGCGGATAAAGCGCCGACACCGTATCCGTCCTCAACTCCCGGATGGGCACCTCATCCTTCGCCTTCGCCAGCTCCTGCGCCAGCCCCGCGCACATCGACTTCGCCGCAAACCACTCCATGTTCGACTGTCCGCTCGCATGCCACACTTCACCCACCAGAATATTCTTCAGGGCAATCTTCCTGCCCTCGCTGTCGCTGATGACCATCTCGGCGGGCGCAGCGCTGGCCGTGAGCGGCTTGAGCTTCACTATCCACCTTCCATCCGGGCCCGCGGTGGCCATTCCTTTTTGGGTGGAAAACTCCACCGTCACCGAAGTGCCCGGCTTGCTCCAGCCCCACACGGGCAAGTCCACCTCGCGTTGCAGGATCGCGTTGTCGACAAAAGGCGCGCCAAGTTCGATGGCTGGTGCGGGTTTCGCAGCAGGCTTGTCCTCCGCAGCCAACGCCGCAAACGGTAAAAACAGCACGGTCGCCGCGAGAGTGAGGATTCGATTCGGTAGGTTCATGAGATGTGTAATGAGGTGACTACCGCAGTAAAACGCGGGAGTCGGGATCTTTCTCGCTGCTCCGGCATTATTTGGAACCGCGTCGCCTTTGATTTTTCACCGCAGAGCTTGGAAGACCGCAGAGAAGGCTCCGTGAATTCAAGTCTCTGCGGTCCTCCGATCTCTGCGGTGCATCATCCGCTCAGGCAAATCACGGCGTTCAGGGTAAATCGGAGGACTACAATCAGTCCGGCACTTTGTCCCTATTGGCTCACCACAGCAGCGGCACATCGTAAGCTGCGAATAGCGGATCGCAGGTGATAACCGTAAGCCCTCCGACTTGCGCTTGGCAAATCATCAGCCTGTCAAACGGGTCGCCATGATGCCTCGGTAGCGTAATGAGCCCGCGATAGTGATCGAGGCTTGCAGGCAGCATCTCAAAGCCGTTCGCATCCAAAACCCCTGGAAAAATCGCCTCAAAATCGACCTGTAGATTCAATTTTCCGAGCGCCAGCTTGATGGACATCTCCCACGGCACCGCGTGGCTTATGTAGCGCTCGTTCGCCTCGTCCTCCATCGCCGCTCGTGCAGAACCACTGAGCATCGGATTCCCTTCACAAAACCAAATCAGCGAATGTGTATCGAGCAGCAGTCGCATCACCGATATTCCTTAAAGTCTTCAAGCGGCTCATCAAAATCCGCTGCCATCGAAATCTTCCCCCGCAAACACCCAAACCCCTTCAATTCAGGATGAATCGGAACTCGCTCCACCGGCTCCAACTCCGCCTTTACGCGAATAGGCAGCTTCCGCCAAGCCACCGGCAGCGGCAGATGCACAGTCCCGTCGTCGGAAGGTTCAAAAATCGCAGTGATCGTGCTCATGCGTGGAAAGTGCTCGAAGTCCTGCGAGGCGTCAACTCAGTGATTTGGGATGACCGTAAAGCGTGATTCGGTTCCTTTTCTCCTCAAGCGCGGCACTACAATCAGTCCGGCACTTTATCCCTCCGCCAGAAAAAGACGCTGCCGCAAAAAGACTTGGATAAGCGGAACGGATGAGCATTCTCGCCAACAACGCTTGAACCCATGAATCCCGCCGCAACCACATCCTGCCGCATGAAATCTCCCGTGCGGAGAAGCGTTGGGTGCGGCGGGCGCGAAAGCAATTTCCTAGCAGTGACGTGGCCTGCGCGCACTTCTTTCCCGGGCGCTTCGTGGCCGACACCGGGCCCTCGCCTCAGGGAGACTTCGTGCAGATCGCGGGCACGCTGCGGTTCTGAGGCAACCGCCGGCAAGCCCGCGCGCACTCTGGGAATGGCTACAAATCTCTTACATCTCTTTTATCCCGGACTGACAAATGGACACGCCGATGGAAGAAACTCCGGCACATGCTTGAAAACGTGAATCCTGTGATGACCCTGCTCCTGAAACCGATCCTGCTCTCCGGCCTGATGGCGTGCGGGCTTCTGTGCGCGAGCGCGGAGGACGTCCGAGTCGAATGGTGGAAGACGGAAAAGGAACTGACGGTGCAATTGTCCTCCGGCCAGAAGGACATCTTCGAACTGGTGCGCAGCGTGCGGGCGCAACAGCCCGCCTCCGCGGAGCAAGCGATGCTCAAGGTGATGGTCCTTCTCCGAGCCGGTTTGTGGAAGGATGCGGTCGCTGCGGTTGATGAATTGCAACGTCTCGCCCCGAAGCTGGAGAACGGCCAGATTTCGGCGATTTTCTATGCGGCGGGCGATCAATTCGGAGCATCGGACGTGGCGCAGCGGGTGGCGGAAGTCTTCGCGGACACGGTCTCGGATCTGCCACTGGACGGTCTGCTGCTGAGACATTTCACGGAAGCAGGCTGGAGTGTCGAAGCCATCGACGAATGGCTCGCGGCGAGACCGCCCGGGCGGAACGGGTTCTGGACCCGGGAGCGATTGCGATTCGCCGCCAGGCACGGCCGGGCGGAAGTGCTCCTCGGACAGTTGAGCGCAATCGTGCGGGCGCACCCGGACGACGCCGCGAAGGCGATCACTTTTCTGGACGCGGTCCTTTTTGCGCGAGGCGAGCTCAAGAAATTGCCCGAGCTCTCGTGGCTCGCCCAAACGTGCCAGCCCAAGCGCGCCAAAGACGCGCAAGCGCTCGCCCGACGACTGCACGAACTCCGCGAGCCGCAGGCGGCGGCCTCGTTCTATCGCACTGCGCTCGCCATTCCGCTGACGGACGCGGAGCAGCGCGAGATGCAATCGATGATCCAGGCAGTCATGGCGGGACCGACCATCGCCGCCAACTTTCTGGTGCAATGCAAGGAAGGCCTGTCTGCCTGCCTGCTCGAACTCGGCGACAAGACGGAAGCCCAGCGGCTGATGGAGGAGGCCGTCGCTCTGCGCCGCGAAAATCATCTCGGCAGCAATATGCACTTCGCCGGGCAGACCCAGGCCGCCACCGGAGCGCGAACGGTCGAGAATACCATCCGCGCGGAGGAGAAGATCTCCGAGAACGATCCCCGTTACTGGCTGGAACGCGCCGCGTATTTCCGGGGCCGCAAGGAAGCCACCGCGGAAGAAGAGGCATACCGAAAAGCACTGTCGCTCACCACCGCGCAGCCACCGCCGGAGCATCGGGGCAAAGGGGTCACGGATCTGCGCAGTTGGGTGGTTTCAGGATTCGCTCGTTTCCTGGCGCAACATCAGCGCGAGGATGAAGCAGTGGCGTTTCTGTTGCAGGAACTCACATCTGCACCACCCGCCGCCGTCTCCGCCGAAAGCGCGGCGAGGGACCTCGCGTTCGAACATGCTGCGAGCATCTCACCGGACATGGAGGTCTGTTGGCGCTGGCTGGCGGGCCGCCCGAAATGGGAATCGACCGAGGAGCGCCTCCTATGGGAACTTCTGAAAAAAGTCGAGCGCTCGAAGCTCGACCCGTATCTGAGCCGGGCCGAGAAACTCGCCGCCGGCGCCGATCCATCGCGGAACCGCCGGCTCGGCTGGATCATGAACCGGATGAATTTCGCCGCGCGTTCGATCCCGCTTCTCGTGGATGCCGTCGCGCGTATCGAAGCCGATGACCAGCGCTCCTCGGCGCAGTTTGCGCTCTTCGAATCGTATCTGGACACGACCCAGTGGCAGCCTGCCGAGGCCATCTTTCCCGCGGCTTCGCGCCAGCTGAATGGACGCGAACTGCCAAGCTGGCAGGGAAAGATCGCCGTCGCGGCCGCCCGAGCCGGAGCCAAGGACGATGCGCTCCGCATCTGGAAGTCCGTGGTGAACGTGAACCCGTGCTGTTTCGATTCGCTGGATGATCTCGTGCGCGCCGGGATGTCCACGCCGCTCCGGGAACTCTATGCCGCATTTGCCATCAGGCTTCCGGACTCCGTGGTGCCGCAGCGCGCCGGAAAAATCATCGAGGAAAAGTCGAAGTAGTGAGGACTACAATCAGTCCGGCACTTTATCCCCACACTCCCTTGATTTTTCACCGCAGAGGCGGGAAGAGCGCAGAGGGTTTTCTTTAAAACTTCATTCTCTGCGGTCTTCCGATCTCTGCGGTGCATCATCCGCTCAGGCAAACCGCGGCGTTCGCGGTAAATCGGAGGACTACAATCAGTCCGGCACTTTATCCCTACACTCCCTTGTTTTTTCACCGCAGAGCTTGGAAGACCGCAGAGAAGACTCCGTGAATTCAAGTCTCTGCGCTCTTCTCTCCTCTGCGGTGCATCATTCGCTCAGGCAAACCTTTCTGGACGCTCCATCGTTTTCAGAAGGGGCCGGCGGATTTCACTCATCGCTTGATTTCCAAAAAGCGCAGCAGGGTTGCTTCATCGATCGCACCGGCCGCGCCGTGACCTTCGCCCAGGACCTTGTAGTGAACGATGGTGCCATCGAGGTAACTGAAGATCTCAAGCTTGCCGGCGGTGCTGCCCGGCTTTTCCAGTTTCTCGCCCCGGTATCCCATGGCTTTGGCCCACAGGAAAACGGACTCTTCCGCAGCGACAAAGCCGAGCTTGCCGTCCTTCGCAGGTATCACCGGGGAAGGCCCGCCGTGATACGGAATCAGGCGATCTTCCGTTCCCGAGATGTTCATGATTCGTGCGCCGGTCCTGGGTGTCGCGACGGTCTGGTAGCTGTTGTCGTCGCCCTTGGCTTTGAAGTTCCGCCCGTCGTGTTGTAGGACGTTGAGCGGGCTGACGGCCGTCACGTAGTTGCGGATGTTCGGCAAGCGACTCTCGATGGCCAGCTGATTCACCAAGGCCGAGCCGTTCGAATTGCCCATGATGGTGAACTGTTCCGGCTGGATGTTGTCGCAAGCGGCGAGCTTTTCGATGATCGCTTCGATGAACGGTCGATCGTCCGCCTTTGATCGTTCGGCCGAAATGTTCCAGCTGTTCAGATAGCCGTCCGGAAACACCATCACATAGCGCGTCGCCATCGTTGGGTACTGCCGGAGGAAGCTGTGCATCGCGCTCCGGGCGTTGCCGCCGTTGCCGTGCAGAAAGATGAAGACGGGCAGCTTTCGCTGGTCCGGGTTCGCCGGCACGTTCACGTGGTAAGGGCGCGGAAAGTCCTGCTCCTGGGACCAGGATTGCCGGATGAAATACTCGCCGGAGGAGAGCTTGCCGTCGGGTTTGTCGGCGGCGTGCAGCGCGGCCAGCGGCGCGAACAGGGCGGCGAGGAGGGTGATGGTGATCTTCTTCAATTTACTGATAGGAGCTTGCTTTTGCGTCGGTTCATCAGCGCCGGTTTTGCCGGACGAGCCTATTTCTTTAAATTCACAAGCGCCTCGGCAAACGCCTTGCCCATCTGCGCGAAGATCTTTGCGCTGCCCAAATAGTGGTAACCGCCATTGGAAGCGCCTTTGAGGGCCTCCCTGTCTTTGGGCGAAAGGACTTCCTCCAAGGCGAGATCGAACTTCTCCTGGTCTGCTTTGGTGATACCCTCAATCCGCACATCCATCGCTGCATAATGTTCCGGGGACTTCGTGTCATATTGGTCATTGGCATAGGCCGCCAGGACGTTCTTCCCCTTCTTCAAATGCTGGATCTGTTCTTTTCCGAGGACGATGGAACCGTATTGCGGCTTGTCCTGCCACCAGATGTAGGTGTGAATCTTGTGTCCGTTCAAATAAACGTGGAATCCTTGTCTCGCCAAAATCGCGATGCGATACGAATCGCAGTTGAGGTCTTCGACTTCAAACGTTGTGCGCATCAGCAGGAATTCGCCCTCTCCCCATGTTGAGGGGAATTTGTCCAAGGTGACTCCGCTGTGTTTCCAGACGCCCTTTCCGATGGGGGCCTTCCCGGATGTCCATTTGCTGTCATCGAAGTCCGGCATGTACCATTTCTCCATCCCGGCTGGCAGCGTGATGTCACGGAACCGCCTGCCGTCATATTTCTCCATCTTGTCCTTCTTCTCCGTGGGCTCAATCGTTGCAAAGCGCCAGCTCCGTTCCTCTGGCAGAGGTGTGCCAACTGGCTTCCAGTAACCATCCCATTTCCGTTCCCTGTCGAGAGTGCCATCCTTTTTCAATGTGTGAGCGGTCCCGACGATATTGTTATACTCACCCTGCTTGGGCTGAGCGGCGGCAATGGTATCGTCCCAGAAGGGAGCGGTCCCAACCGCAACCACATTGCCCTTGAACTCGGGCAGGTCGGCCGGTGCAGCCATGGCCTTGCGGAAATTCACATTTTTGCTCTCACCGTCAACTCCCAGCACGCCGATCACGAATGGCATCTTCGGGGCTGACAGGTCTTTGCGAACATCGCGAATGAAGTGTGACAACAAGCGCGAGTATTCATCGTAGTTATTATTGGGATAGGTCGTCCCATCGACCAGATCGTTAAAACCCTGAAGCCAGACAAAGCCCGCCACTTCATAGCCAGCCTTCTCGTCATATTCCGGACAGACCCGCTTGGGATCTGCCAGCACCTTTTTAACATGGTCGATCATCATTCGGTAAAACACACCCGAGGCGGCATCCTTTTTGTCCTGCCACGCCTTCCGGTCCTCGGCTTTGGGAATCCCGTGAGCGCCCTCGGGATGCTTGTCCCACTGGTCCTGAATCTCCTTGGGCAGCTTGTATTGCCCGGCACTGGGCGGACGGAATTCGGTGTTGAGTGACCTGCCGCCCCAGGCGGTCTTGATGATCAGGATCGGCTCGTTCAACTGTTTCTCCATATAGATGCCGAAGGTGAACTCGGGACCGATCTTGCCGCCGTCCTTAGTAGGTCGATCTCCACGTGCGCCAAAGCCGGCGGTCAATTTCCCCAGGCCCTCGCCATTGGCACTGCCATCATAAGGGCCGGTCAAATAGGACATCCAGACCTTGTCACAGACCCGTGGCGTTCCATCGGCATTGCGCATCTCTTTGAGAATGGGTGCCGTCAGCGGATCCTTGCCGATATAGTCAATAGTGCTGATTGCGGCATGACCCTCCATGTTCGACTGCCCGGCGAGGATGAAGACCTTCAGCGGCTTGGCGAAGGAGGTCGGCGATAGGGCGCACAACAGCGCTACGGTTAGAATTACGGATGGTTT
>JANOZA010000476.1:0-3517 GCA_031429155.1 Verrucomicrobiota bacterium
TGCGGGCTCCGCTCTGCTGCGGCTGTCTCCCTTCGGTCGGCTCCACCGGCTAATTTCTCTGCGGGCCTCCAGCCCGGTGCCGGGCGTCAATCATCAACCCAAATGCACACCGTCCCTCACACCGTCCCCATTTCCCGTGCATCAAGTCGCAGGCGATGCCGTGTTTCTCCAGCATCACGGCGATGGCTTGGGCGGTGTAAAAGGTCGGGTTCCCCTGACCGCCGCTCTCGGTGTAGGTGACGAGCGCCTTCTTGAACTGATCGGCGAAGCCGAGGTAACGGGTCAGCCCTTTGCCAGCAGATCATCCAGAAACTCAGACGCTGGCTCAACACTGGTGACCAGTAGATGATCCCGGGCACGGGTGCAGGCGACGTAGAGGAGGTGCCGCTCGGTGTCATAGACTTCCTGGAGGTCTGAGTCGTCGCCCACGGTTTCGATGCGTTCCTGCAACGGGATGACCTCATCGTCGCAGGCCATCACCACCACGGCGCGGAATTCCAGTCCCTTCGCCAGGTGCATGGTGCTGAGGGAGACATGGCCGCTGGCGGTCTCGACGTGGTCATCGAGCACCTTGAAGGGCAGTCCTGACTCCATCACCGCGGACCGGGCGCGATCCAATTGGGCAGCCGAGCGCACGAAGACACCAATCTCATGTGGCAGGACGCCGGCCTTGGCCTGTTCGGCGATCCATGCCCCTACGGATTTGATCTCGTCCTTTTCCGTTGGGAGCACGCGGATGACTGGTGCCGGTCCGTTGAAGACGGAGACGGTATCGCTTCGGTTCTCACTGTTGCCGTCCACATCAGTCACCGCAGGACCGAGCAGGCGGTCGGACTGCATCCGGATTTGGTGGGAGGTGCGGTAATTGACGCGCAGGGTTCTCGACCTGCCGCGAATGTCCACGCCGAGCGACAGCCAGGAGAACGCCTGCTGGAAAATCCGCTGTCCCTGATCCCCGGCGAAGAAGAGCGCGTTGGGACGATCCCCGCCCAGAGCGGCGAAGAACTTCAACTGCGACACGGCGATGTCCTGCGCCTCATCCACGACGGCGAAGTCGAACGGCAGGTGCTTCACCCTTCCCATCACCTCTGCGAGTTGGGTGAACATCTTCGCGACGGTGACCAGACCCTTCGTGGCGAGTGCGGCGTGCACCTTTTCAAAAATGGACCACAGGACCTGCCGCTGAGCTTCCGGGAGCCGGGTCTTGCGCCCCAGCCTCGTCACGTCGCGATAGGATTCCCAGGTATTCAACTGCCACGCATCCACCACCTGCTCCCATTCGGTTATCAGAAAGTGCAGGCCGAATTTGTGACCGCCGACTTCCACGGACGCCGTGCGCAACAGTCCGAGCACCGTCTCCCGCGTCGCCGGTTTTGGCGTGCCGACGTGGAGCTTGTAGAGGCGCGAGCCCAGGGCATCTAGTGAATGCACCTCCACCCGCTCCGCCAGCCGGGGTTCATTGCAGATGAGCCGGTTCAGCCGGGTGCGCAAAGCATTGGCCAGAGTGTCGGAGAAAGTCGTGAGCAGCACACGGCCTTCTGGATGCTGTCTGGCGAGATAGACGGCCCGGTGCAGGGCCACGATGGTCTTTCCAGTGCCGGCTGAACCTGACACCCTTGCCGGTCCGCTGTAGTCCCGTTCCACCCACTGACGCTGTTCCGGATGGAGAAAGACCGTCCACTTGTCCCACGGAAACTCCAGCGCCCGTTCCAGTTCCTCCACATTTGTCACCACCCGGAACCGGCGCTGCGCATCAGGGTGGTCGAATGGATTCACCGCCGCCGTGACCGGTGCCGCCACGCGCGGCTTCCCGCCGGTGGCCAGTTCCAGCAGCGCCTCCGCCGCTTCCGCCGGCAGGTGGTCTGAGATCGTCAGTAGCGAGTTCTCATTCGCCTGCCGCACATCTTTCAGCCACTCCTGCGGCACGCCATACGCCAGCAACTGATCATCCGGCACCGCATCGAAGAGCCGCGGCGCAGGACGCTCCGGCAACTCCGCCTGCACATACAGCGGCACCAGAATTTTCTGCACGGTTTCCCGGATCTCCACCAATTGGGCCGCGCCCGTTTTCGGATGCCTCTCCAGCTTCCGACGCTCCGCCCACGCATACGCTTTGTCGTGGTGATCTACATAACAAAGCAGCAGGCTGCCCGCGGTCTTGTGGACGATCAGCCGGATGTCGCTGCTCACCCTCACCGACCAGAAATTCTTGTCCTTCGACTTCTCCAGCTTGTGGAACTGCATCCCTGAACCGGCGGGGTTCGCCTGAAGATCGAAGACGGTGATTTTCGCAGCCTTCTGCTCGTCACCGGTCAGGCGGGCGAGGCTATTTTGAAACGTGTCGGCGATGCGGAAGTCCATAAGGGCAACCAGTCTACGACTCCAGTTCCTCCATTACCTTCGCGGAGAACGCGGGAACAAAGCGTCCGATGTCTATCAGGTGATCTTCCAGAGAGCAGCCCCGTTTTCCGGCAATGATTCCCAACTGATGCATCATTTGCAGCGGTTCCAGTTTGAGCAGCATCAGCAGGTAATCCTGCGGGTGCTCGGCAGTGATGCCCCAGCGGGCCAGCGACGCCGCCGGAAAATCCCGCAGATTGAAGGTGAGTATCACCTCCGCCTTGCTGTGAATCGCGCAGGCCAGCACATGCCGGTCCTTTGGGTCATTGGTGCATTCGTGGACGAGATGGTCGAAGCCAAGTATCAGCGACTCCGGGAACACGCTGCGAAGCTGGGCCTGAAGGCTGTCGGCAATCCGTTCCTCCCACCCGAATCTGCCGATCTGTGTCCGGCGGGTTTCCGCCAGGATTTCTTCGCTCCAGACGGGCAGGTAGAGCCTCGGCTTCTCAGCGAGGGAGAGCAGCAAATTCGCCACACCGTAGTTCGCCAGAACGCAGGCATCGAGCACTACCTTGAAGTCAGCTCTCATGGTTCCTTTGTCAGGGAGGGATCAGGGAAGTACAGCCCGGCTTTGATGACCTCATCTGTCAGTCGGTCCATCGCCTCCCGGCGGGTGCGGTCACGCTTCTTTTCGTATTCCAGCAGATCCTTGAATGTCACCCGCCGGTGCGTACCCACCCGATGAAAGGGAATCTCTCCTTTCTCCAACAGCCCCACGAAAAACTGCCGGGACATGCCGAGATAATTGGCCGCCGCCTGCGTGGTGAAGGCCTCGTCCTCGGGCAGCATCACGATGGCTTTCTTCTCAGACATCAGCCGCACGATGCGGGCGAAGTGCTGGAACAGTACCTCAGGGATTTCGGTTTGATTTCCCTCGCTGTCGGTCAACAAAATGTGACCCGGCTGCGCAAACAGCCGGATCATTTTCTCCAGTTGGTCAGGAGGAATGAGGGAAGGGTCGAGACGGTTGGTGCGGGTAGTGAGCATGGGATGATCCCGACTTTTTCGCCCTGGGACCGGGCGGTGGGCTGCCTGAGCAGGGGAGGCTCGCCGTGTGTGGCGAGCCACCCCAGCTCCGGTGAGTATTAAATCGATTATTAGCTACAACCGCAACAGG
>JANOZA010000477.1:0-12314 GCA_031429155.1 Verrucomicrobiota bacterium
GGGCAGCGACTGCTCGCTGTAGTTGTCCGTCCCTGGCGGCAGCGTGGTGGTGACATCGCCGCTGATTCGAAAGCTGAACCATCCCGCAGGCAACGCGGTACGCAGGCGAAGGTTGGGTGGACTGTCCGCTGGAAGTCGTGAACCGAAGAACGCGAAGTCCGGCGCGGCGTCCCCGGCCCCCGTTTTGATGCCGCGCCACAGGGCATCGCCTTCCACTGTCCAGACGACGTTGGCATTGTCCACGGCTTCAGCAATGCTCACCGGCGCGCCGTCCGCAGCAAAAGAGAACCGGTCCAGCCACGCTGCGTTCTTTTCCGGCAGGAGCGCCCCGCTGCGCTGTTGCGTCCACTGCACCACATTGCGTCCCGCCGGAAGTGTCAGGCTCTCTGCCTTCCAGTTGGTGCTTCCGGTAATGGATGGGAAAGATCCCGTGGCGGTGGCAATGGGCAGCCGCGCCTGCGAGGCTGCGGTGACCGACAGCCGGTCGGCCCCGGCGATTCCGTTGATTCTCCACCACCAGGTCAATTCCCCCGGCCCTTCTATGTTCACTGTGACCACGACTGCCTGACCCGCGCCGGTATCGCCCAAGAGTGCATCCACTCCATCCGACGACTGTGCGCCCGTGACAACCCTCATTCGCGGCCACGAGCCGTTGGCTTCTGCGGGTACCATTAGATTCCAGCCGGAAACATCCAAAGCCTCCGCCGGAGTCTGCCCGTATGAGGTTCCCGGACCGATAAGCAGCAGCATCAGTAACAGAAATCTGCACTGGGCCTGTCGGAACTGTGTTCGTCTGTGTTTGAGATCAGGGGACTTTTTCATAACGATGGACGCCGGGAAGCCGGCGCAGCAGCCTGCTCCGCAGTGGTGGCGGCGTCAACTTCCCGCTGCATCGGCGCCTCGGCAGCACGTCTGTCGCTGCTGACCTTGCCCGTCCGCTGGCAGGATTATGCCGGCGGTGGGTACTATGACTTGAGGACAGGATTCCGGGAAGACCCGTTGCCGCAGCGGGAAGTGTAGGCCAACTCGGCGTTATGCCCGTCCCGCGGATCAAAGTCCTTGCCGTTTCGTTCGCTCACCTGTGGGTGCGCACGCGGTTTCCGTTCCGCTATGGCATCGCCAGCATGACGCAGGCGCCGCATGTGCTCGTGCGGACGACGGTCGAATGCGACGGGCGCACTTTTGAAGGGATCAGCGCCGAGACGTGGGTGCCCAAGTGGTTTGTGAAGAATCCGGCAACCACCTACGACGAGGACTTGCCGGATATGTGCCGCACGCTGCGCCATGCCGCGGACGCCGCGATGCAGCCGCGGGAGGCGGTGACTTTCTTTGACTGGTGGCGGCAGCTCTACGCGGCGCAGTCGGAACTCGCGGGCTCGCCTGGCATCCCGCCGCTGCTCGCGCATCTCGGCACCGCCATGATCGAGCGCGCGGTCTGCCATGCGCTGTGTCAGTCGCAGGCTTGCAGCATCCATGAACTGTGGCGGGAGAATCTGGCAGGCATTGATTTCGGAATCCTTCGCGCGCAGTCGGCCGGCATCACACCTGCGGACATTCTTCCAGAGAAGCCTTCAGCGCGGCTCATCGTTCGTCATACGGTGGGGCTCGCGGACCCGCTCAGGGATTCCGAAATCACAGAGCCGCTGCACGACGGTCTGCCGCATTCGCTGGAGGAAAACATCCGGGCATTTGGCCTGACGCATTTCAAGATCAAACTCGCCGGGGAGCTGGAGAAGGACACGGCGCGACTGGAATCACTCGCCGCGCTGTTGCCGGACGGCGCGCGGTTCACGCTCGATGCCAACGAGAACTATCCGGACATCCGCGTCTTCAAAGCGCACTGGGATCACTGGATGTCGCATCCCGCGCTCGCCGCCTGGCTCCAGCTCGGACTGCTGCTCGTGGAGCAGCCGCTGCACCGCGACAGTTCATTCGACCCCGCCACGGGCACCGCGCTTTCGTCATGGATGAAGCATCCGCCGTTCATCATAGACGAAGCCGACGCCGCGCTCGACGACCTGCCGCGCGCGCTCTCGCTGGGCTATGCCGGGACCAGCCACAAGAACTGCAAGGGCCTCACCAAAGGCCTCGCGAATCTCGCCCTCCTCCACGGCCGCCCCGGCAGCATCCTCAGCGGCGAGGATCTCTCGAACATCGGCCCCGTGGCCCTGCTCCAGGATCTCGCGGTCATGGCGGCGCTGGGCATTCCTCACATCGAGCGCAACGGCCACCACTACTTCCGCGGCACCAGCATGTTCCCGCCAGAGACGGGTGAATCCCTGCTCGCTGCGCATCCCGGCTTGTATGCGGCAACGGCTGACTTTTCCGCCCTGCGCATTCACCATGGAATCGTGGATGTGTCCTCTGCCGCCAGCGCTCCGCTAGGCCTCAGCGGACGTGAGGTGATCGCCGGTTTCGATCCAGGACTGCCGGAGACAGGCCCGGTATCGCTGGACGATTCCGCTCCGGTTTGAATGCATCCCCGTGCCCCTCATTGCAAAACGGCGATGCGTCCTTAGGCTGCGCGTGGTTCCATGAATCCAGACGTCCCCTCCATTCAGCCCGACATCCCCGATGCGTCCTCCGGTGCGCGGGGTGAGTTGTTCCCTGCGACGCAGTGGTCGGACATCTCGCTGGCGCGCGGTGGCGATGACTCGAAGACCGGAGAAGGACTGCGCCGCCTCGCCGTGAACTACTGGCGGCCGCTCTACCTTTACCTGCGAAAGCGCGGCGAGACCCACGAGGATGCGTCAGACTCGGTGCAGGGGTTTTTCGAGTTTGTTTTCAGCAGCGGCTTTTTCGAACACGTGGAGCGCGAGGGCGGGAAATTCCGTTCCTACTTGCTGCGCTCGCTGGAAAGATGGCGCAGCCGGCGCAGCGTGCGCGAAGGGGCGCAAAAGCGCGGCGGCCATGTGTTGCATGTGTCGCTGGATGGATCCGACGAACTCAATGAGTCTGCCGACCTCGCCGACGAGAATGTCTCGCCGGAGACAGCCTTTGACCGCCAGTGGGCCGCAGAAATGGTGAGCCGCACCGTGCAGGCATTGAGTGCCGACTACGAAAAACGCGGTCGCAGCGAATGGTTCGCCGCGCTGGCGGCGGCCCTGCCCGGCGGCGGAACCTTAAAAGCCTACGCCGACCTCGCGACGGAACTCACGACAAGTGAAGGCGCGATCAAGAAAGCCGTCTTCGATCTCCGCCAAGCCTTCGCCACCCGGCTGCGCGAGGAAATCCGCGCCACCGTCCGCACCAACGAAGACGCCGAGGAGGAACTCCGCTACCTCGTCTCCGTGATGAGCGGGCGCTGAAAAAACTTTGGGTGCGGTTGTGAAAATCAGGGCCGGGCCACCGCAGCGAAAAGCTCGGCGATTTCGCTCTCCACGAGTGCCGGGTCGTTCACCGTTTCCAGTATTTCGCCGCGCAGGAGCTTCCGGTAGCGTTTGCGCAGGCGGAAGAGCAGCACGCGAAAGTGGCCCTCGCTGATGCCGAGCGCGACGGCGGCTTCTTTATAAGACTAGCCGCTGCCATTCATGCCTCCGACGAATGGTGCGAGGGCGGCGAAGGCGGCGGCCTGACCCTGCTTTTCGTATTCGCTGCGCAGTCGGTGCAGCACCGTATCGAGCAGCGTGAGTGCCCAGCGACGGTTGAATTCGCGTATGGGGTCGGACGAGTCGGTCAATTCGCTTTGCAGGCGCCCCTCGGCGGCCGCCTGGTCTATCACGATGACCGGCGAGTGACCGCCGCGCTTTTGCGTGTGCCGGTCGCGCCAGTCCTGGGCGATAACGTTGCGCATGGAGGAGAGCAGATAAGAACGGAGCCTCCCGGCTTCCGGTGAGACGCGGTGCATGGTCTCGCGCTCCAGCATTTGCGCAAAGAAGGTCTGCGTGAGGTCTTCCGCATCCGCCGGTGCGAGGCCGCGGCTGCGAGCGAAGGCGTAGAGCGGATACCAGTAGCTGCGGCAGAGTTCCTCCAGTGCGCGCCGGCTGCGGGTATCGCTTCCGCGCGCGGAGACGACGAGCGTCCAGCGAGTGTCAGGGAACACGGACGGGGCATCATGGAGGGTGGAGGCGGACATGTCAGGGCGTGAAGCGGAAGAAATAGACGTGCGGCGACTTCGCGCCGATCATGGCCCAGCCGTCGTGGAGGGCAACGTGACAGCCGAAGCCGTCGCCGGGCGCGGCGTTGCTGGCTTCCAGCGTGCGGTCGTGGTGCCAGTGTCCGGCGGCATCGCGGCGGAAGACTTCGACTGCGCCGTGACTGAGGCCATCGGCGATGCGGGGATTGCCCACGATGGCGAGGTCTCCATCCAGTGCGACGGCGCAGCCAAAGGCCGGCATATCCCGGAGCACCGGAGACTGCAGCGTATGCGCCAGGTTCCACGCTCTGCCGCGGCGCTGGAAGACGTGCACCTGTCCGTCACCGTGGCCGGCACCGGTGCGGTCTGACGCCGGCGCTCCGATGAGCGCGGTGTCGCCGTGCAGCGCGACGGAACGCCCGAACCACCGGGCATCCGGCGGAGCGGTGAGCAACGCGTACTGGGACCATGGGGCAGCGGTGTCAGCGGTGAGAGAGAACGCGGCCACGCACCTTTCCGCATCGGCCAGGGCGGCCAGGGCGTTGCCTCCATGCACAGCCACGGCGCTCGTGGGGTGGAAGTCACCGGGCACGCGAGCGGGTGCTGTCGCAGTCTCGCCGCCGGAAGCCGCGAAAAGCACAGCATCTTTGCTGGCGATGGCCAGCCAGGCATCATCTGCCGCAAGGTTAAAACTTACGCCGGTGGCCAGAGAGGGGCCCGCAGGCCAAGCCCCGCCGGTGCCGCGCTGATAGCGATGCACGGCCTTGGGTTCGGTGGACCAAAGCCTTTCACCGGCCCAGGCCACGGCAGCGAAACTGCCGGAGGGGACCGGTTCCAACCGGGGTGCCCCGGCCCTGATCCAAAGTTCCCGTGCGGCATCCCGTTGGAAAATCTGCGCGCTGCCGGCGTGCGAGCGGGCATCGCGCCCCGGGGATCCTGCGGCGGCGAGGCCACCACGCAGAGCCACGCTCGTTCCTATAAAACCGTCCGGCATCTCGGTCTCAAACCTCTGCCATTCGCAGTGCGGCAGCGTGAACTGCCAGACCGAGCCGCCATTCGCATGATCACCATGATCGTCCGGCGCGCCTACCCATACCGCATCTCCCTCCGTGACGAGCACAGATCCAAAATGTCCCTCCTGCGAGCCGTCCTCCGGCGCAATGAAGCGCGCTCGCTGCCATGACTTGTCCGCCGCACTCCACACCATGAGTTGTAAGCCCCCCGTGCGCCGGCCTTCGATGGCAGCGGCAGGCGCACTGATAAGCAGCCGCTGCGGCCCGCAGAAAAGCAGCGCGCTGCCAAATTCCGTTTCCGCCATGCCATCATCCGGGCCGGGACAGGTCTGGAACAAGGTCCACGTCCCATTCTCCGCAGCGAAGAGAAACACCGCGCCGTAGCCGCCCTCCTTCGCATCCGCCCGCGCACTCACCGCGAGCCACGCGCCATCCGGGGACAGCGCAAGCGCGTGGCCAAAGCGCGCGCCCGCCGGCAGCTTCAAACCGGCACCGTCGAGCACGCTGTGCTGCGACCATCCGCCGGCGGCGTCGCGGAGGAAGGTGAAGACCTGGCCGTCGGCATCGCTGATGACGAGCTTGTCCGCCGCCGCAGCCACCGCGTGACCAAAGCCCTCACTGTCATTTGGTGAAAGCGTGGCACTTAATTTGCCGGCGGGCAGTTCATAGAGAAAGACGGCACCGCGACCAGGCGCGCTGACGGCGACCGCGGACTCGACTTTGGAAAGTCGAGCTACGTCATTGGCCGCCACGTAGCTCGACTTTCCAAAGTCGAGTATGGCCACGGCCTGACCAAAGCGCGTGCCCGCCGCACCGCCGGGACATTCCAGCGATATCGCCGACCAATCCCCGTCCGCGCTGTCGCGCGTGAAGAGCCACGCCGCGCCATTGCCGCCCGCTGCTCCGGCGAGCGGTGTGAGCGCGAGCGATGTGCCTAGCTGCGCATCCGCCGCAGCATTTACCGGCAGCCGTCCCGTGATGCGCCACGCGCCGGATTCGTCGCGGCGGCTGCGGTAAATAACGCCGCCATTCTTAGCCGTGGCATCGCTTTTAGCGGCGGCCATCCAGGCTTCGTCTCCGGCCATGGCGACGGCGGTGCCAAAGTGATCGCCGGGCTGTGTGTCCACTGGGGCAAGGCGCGCCGTAACTCGCAACTGGCCGGGGAGTTCTCGCGCGGGACCGGGCTGAAAATCTGCGGGCACGCCGGTGGCAGCGGGAGCCCCGAGCGCATGGATTTCGTGATCCGCCAGCGGCACGTCATAGACGGCGAGGCTGTTCACATAAAACCCGCCGGTGCGCTGGTTGCCTTCGCAGAAAAAAAGCAGCGCGTCATCGAAGGCGAACTGCGCACTGTTCATGCCGCGCACATGGGGCACGCCCCAGCGCGCGCCGTTCACCCAGGTGGCGTAGAGCTGTGAGCGGTCGCTGTGACTGCTCACGACCACGATGCGGTACCACTCGCCCTCTCGAATGCGGCCATACTGGAGGCCGAACTCGGTATCACCAAGGCCGCCGGGGCCAACATAAAGCTCGGCGACCGCGCGGTTCTCACTGTCACACTGGAACAGACCGACCGGTCCGGTGATGGACGGAAACATCACGTCGAAGACGAGCGTCCAATCGTTGCTCTCCGTGGCATCCGGCGGGCCATTGATGCCGATGACGTTCGGGCACTTCAGCCATTGGGACGGCAGGAAGCGCGGCGCTTGCAGCACTTCGGCAACGCCATCGCGGATGTTCGCAGAGGCAAATGTCAGGGCCGGTGCGCCGATGGCCGTCAGGTCCGGCCCGCCGGCGATGCCGCTGCGCAGGTCGCCGTCGAACTGGAAGAGCGCGACGGGTTTGATGCTGCCATCCGCCGCGCGCGAACGCACCGGATGCCGCACGGCCCATGCGGGCGCTTCCGGCCCGGATGACGCGAGAGGTTTCTGATTCCAAAGCCACGCCGCGCCGAGAGCAATGAGCGCGAACACCGCCGCCCATCGCAGCGCTGCCAGTGCCCGCCGCGCCGCGCGCCGTCGTGGAATGGAGGCGCTCACGGGCTGCCCGCGCACCCAGTTTTCCAAGTCCTCCCCCAGCGCCGCCGCCGTGTCGTATCGCTCCGCCGCATTCTTGCTCAGTGCTTTCAACGCAATGCCCGACAACTCGCCGCTCAACGCGCGGGTAAGTTCCAGTGGATTCAATCCGCGAGCCTGCGCCACTGCCGCACGGCGTTGATCAGAAAACCCCGCCACACGATCCGCCGGATGCTCCGCCTCCTGTCGCTGCACGGATTCGATCACCTCCCGGATGCCGCAGTCCTTCACCGCCGTCTCCGTCAGAGGCGGCTCGCCGGTGAGCAACTGATAAAGCACCGCACCGAGGGAATAGACATCGCTGCGCCCGTCCACGTCGCCGCCATTCACCTGCTCGGGACTCATGTAGCACGGCGAGCCGAGGAACTGCTGCGTGCGCGTGAAGAATGTGCCGCCGCCCGCCGGTTCCGTGGCGGCCGTGGCGATGCCGAAATCAATGACCTTCGCGACCGGCGCGCCATCCTGCTCCGCGATGAGAATTTTCGACGACTTCAAATCGCGATGCACCACGCCCTTCTCATGCCCGTGATGCACCGCGCGGCAGATCGTCGCCAGCAGCGCCGCCCGTTCCCGCAGCGGCATCCGGCGTTCATCGCAGAAAGCGGTCAGCGGCTTCCCCACCACCAGTTCCATGGCGATCCACGGACGCCCCGACTCCGTCGCGCCGGCATCGAAGATCGTCGCGATACCGCCGTGCGACATCATGGCCAGCGCCTGCCGCTCCCGCGCGAACCGCGCCAGGATTTGCCGCGTGTCCATGCCTGGTTTGAGAATTTTCAGCGCCACCTCGCGCCGCACCGGACGCTCCTCCTGCGCGCGATACACCTCCGCGAACCCACCCTCGCCGATCAACTCCAGCAATTCATACCGCCCCACGCGACGCCCCACCGCCGGATGAAACTCCACCCACGCCACACCGCTCCCCGGCGACACCGGCGTGGCCCCCGGAACTCCCGACAGCGTCACGCGGCCCTCACCGGTGATAAAAACCGTATCCGGCTCCGCGCCGATGCTCACCCCTTGCTCCGCCGCATAACGCACCGCCGCGGAAATCTCCGGCAGCAGCCGCAGCATGTCCCCGCGGCTCACTTCCGCCACACTGATCGCCTCGCGCAGTCGCTGCCCCGCCGGACGCTCCTCGATGGCATAAAGCCAGTCGTCCACTTCCCCAAAATCCAGCACCCGCGCGATGCCCGGATGCGCCAGACACGCCCGCCGTTCCAGGTCCGCCAACTGCCGCGCCGCCGCCCCCGCTTCCAACCGCCACAGCGACAGCAGCACCGCCGCGCCCGATTCAAAATCCCGCGCCTCAAACACCCGCGTCTCCTCCTTGCCGCGCCCCTCCCCGCCCGGCGCCGGTTCCACCTCTGCAAGCTGCGGAAACCGGTCCCGCACCCAGTTCACATCCGCCGGCTGCTCCATCCCCTCCGCCAGCAAACACCCCGGGCACACGACACCCCGCCGCGCCACCCCGCCCGCCGGCGAGCCGCACCGCACACACTGCACCGATGTCTCATCTGTCCGCATGTCCGCCCTTACATTGCGGAAAGTGACGGGGCGTTACACAGAAATTTTTGCCGAGAGCGCAGGCCACTGGGAGTGGCGGCATTTTGCCGCCATTTACATGCACCCGCGCAGCGCACTTCCAAACGACGTGCGAGGGAAATGGCCTGCGGCGCTAGTTTTCAAATGGCGGAGAGACTCCGCCACTCCCAATGGGCAGCGCTCCTGGCTGCCCGGCGAAACTTTTTTCAGAAACCGTGTAACGGCCCGCCGGAAACCGGAATGCAGAGGATGAACGGACTCCTCTGCCCCACCGGCGGAGGGATGGCTGATTCATTCCAAGCAAACCAAAACCAAACACCAAACCATCAAAACCATGATCACGCCCACCCGCCTGCTGTCCCTGCTCCTGCTGAACTTCGCCGCCCCAATGGCACTCGCCGCCACGCTCTACGTGGACAATGACCTCGCCCGACCAGCGTTATACCGCACCCTGAGTGCTGCCGTTACTGCCGCCAGTGATGGGGACACCATCATCGTGCAGGCTTCCAGTCTCCCCTATGCCGGGGCCTATATCGGCAAACGTCTCACCATCAGAGGCAATGGATTTGGTGGCGACGCCACTCCCAATCTGCTGGGCAACCCCACCGTGGCGACCTTCAATACGAAAGTCACCATCGGTGGTACCGCCACCAACGCGGACCGCATCTCTGCCAACGGCACCGTCGTGGAAGGGCTGCTGGCGAGCGAGATCGAACTTAATTCGAGCAATTGTATCATCCGCAGGTGCTCCACAAGTTTCTATTTCAATGTTCGCGGGCCGGCAAACCGCCTCGAAGGCTGCCTGCTGAGCACCACTTCCTTAGGCAGCCCTCCCATCGCCCTCTCCATCGATGATACCATCATCATCAATAATCAGAGAGTGCCCGTCACCGGTATCGAAGTGAGGAACTGTATCGTCAACTCGAGCGTCTATTGTCGCTATGTTGACGGAAACACGGACTTCCATCACTGCGTTTTCAGAAGGAGTAGCGGATCCAGTCCCGGAGGCATGGGTATCTATATGAAAAACACCCGCTTCTACAATAGCATCTTCGGGGACTGCACAGCCTCCAACGATGCATTCCAAACCCGTGATCAGAATCCCCAGCTGATGCAGAACTGCCTCTTTCTCGACGGCACCGCCGTCATGGGGAACGGCACCGGCACCATCACGGACACCTATACGAATACCTTCCAGCGGGCGGGTCAATGGGGTGAGCCGTTCCGCATCAAACCAGGAGCCGCGGCGTTGACGGCCTCCACCACCGGCGGGGAGAGTGGAGTTTTCGGCGGGCCGACGCCGTTCAAGGTAGGCGGCTACCCGGCCATTCCGCGCATCCTGCGGACGGAACTGCTGTCCGCCGATCCCGCCACCGGCATCAGGATCAAAGTGGAAGCCGAAAGCCGCGACTAATCGCCTCAACCCTCAACCCCCATCCACCGAAGGAAATGAGACGACTACATTTACTCCTCCTGCTGGTCACGGCAGCCCTTCCTCCAGCGCAGGCGGGCGCTCTGCAATCGGGGGAGTATTACCTCGATACCGACCCAGGGCCGGGACTCGGCACCGCCTTCTATTCCGGGGCCGCGCAGAACTGGGCCGGGACGATCACTCTCCCGCCGCAACTGCTCGCGAGCCTGCCCGCCGGTCTGCACGACCTCGGCATCCGCTTCCGGGATGCCGACAGCGAATGGGGGCCCGCCATCGTGCAGCGGTTTGAAGTCCAGCCCCTGACCGCTCCTCAGCTTGCCACTGCGGAGTATTTTCTGAACAATGACCCGGGCACCGGCGTGGGCGTGGCCTTGCCGGTGGCAGCCGAGCCGGATTACGCCGCCACACTCGAACTGCCGGCCACCTTTCTGCGAACTCTGCCGGACGGCCTCAACACTCTGGCACTTCGTTTCCGCGACGCACATGGCGATTGGGGCCAGGATCAATCCATCACCTTTGTGAATCCCACGGACCGCAGCGCCATCGTGGACCGCGTGGAGTGGAGTTTCTACCAGGCAGGCCAGATTTTGCTCTCCGGCGTCACTCCGGGCGATGCCGGGATGACGTTCGACGAGACGATGCTCGCCCAGGGATTGAATCTGGCTCCGGGGACTAACATCACCGCCGTGTTCTCCGCCGCAGACGGGGAAGGCAACCTCAGCCCCCGCGCCTGTCAGCAGTTCTACGTCGTGCATTCGGGGCAGTTCTTCCAGGCTAGTGCCGCACTGAGTGATGATTTGAGCAGCGGCATTTCCACCGCCCGCACCTACACCCACGCCATCAGCGGCGGCGGCGCAGTTACCATCAACGGCGTCCCCTTTCTGGAACTGAACCCCGCGCTGACTCCGCCAGGGTTTCTCTGGGATGCCGGGGGAAACTCGAAGGACGAAGTAAACCCGGTCACCAACGGCGACTGGAACCCGGCCCTCGGCGGCGTCACCGGAGCGGGGCTGCTGAGCCTGCTCGGAGGCTTCACCCACTCGGCCAGCGGCAACAATCCGGGAGCCGTGCAAACCTTCACGCTCTCCGGTCTCACCACCGGGCAAACCTATGACTGCCGCATTTACACCAGGGCTTGGGATACGGAAGGCAGCGGACGGCCCGTGGAACTGACCTTCATCAATGGAACGGCTTCCGCTGTTGTCTCTCCGCTTGGCGGGCTGTTGCAGGACCGCGTCCCAACCTTTCTCGCCGGCGGCGGGCAGCATCAGGCTTGCTTTCTGAATTTCCGCTATACCGCGCAAAGCCCCAGTTTGACCATCAGGGCGGCGATCCCGTCCGGCGCACCGGCGGCCAGCGGCAGCTTCCACTTCTATGGCCTCAGCAATGAAGTCGTCCCTGATACCTACAGCCTCTGGGCCACCGCCGCCGGCCTCACCGGCACTGCTGCCCAGCTCCACGCCACCCCGCGCGGCGACGGCGTGGCCAATCTGCTGAAGTATGCCTTCAACATGAACCCCGCCGGGCCGGACACCCGCACCCTCACCCCCGGCACCGGCACCGCCGGCCTTCCGGCCATCAGCCTCACAGGCTCCCCCTCTGCCAGAATCCTGCGCGTGGAATTCCTCCGCCGCAAAGGCAGCGGACTGACTTACAACACGCGGAAGACCACCAGCGTCAATGCCAACCCATGGCAGCCGCTGACGGACACGCCCACAGTCACCAGCATGGACGCCACCTGGGAGCGCGTGGTCTATGAAGAACCCGTCACCGGCGCGCGGTGGTTCGCGCGTGTGGAAGTGGCGCTGCCGTAGTTTTTTCAGAAACCGTGTAACGGGCCGTCGGAAACCGGATTGCAGGATGAGGACCCGGCCTCCGTCGCTTCCAACACACCATCCAACCAAACACCATGAAATCACATTCCTATGCCCGTTGGGCGCTCCTGCCCGGGACGGCCTGCCTTTTTTCCTCCTGCATCACCACCGAGTCCTTTGTCTCGACAATGGGGGCAGCGGCGGAGGGGCTTTCCAGCTCCGGTTACGCCTCCGGCTCCAGTTATGGCAGCGGCTACCGGTCCTCCAGCGACTCCGGCAATAGTTCTCAAAGCTCTAGCAGCCTGTCGGACTTAGCCCGCCCCGGTTCAGATGCCTGGAAAACCTGGAAATAATAACGGG
>JANOZA010000478.1:0-4790 GCA_031429155.1 Verrucomicrobiota bacterium
GTGGGCTTCGGGCATCTGTCCATTGATCAGGAGGAAAGCGTCATCCTGCGGGGGTTTCAGCCGCTCATTGATGCGGGTGCGGTGATCGTGAAAGTTCTGCCTCACGCCACCCCGAGTCGGATACACGGTCATCTCTCGACGGGGAACTACAACATCGTTCACTTCATCGGCCACGGCACTTTCGATGAGGAGAAGCAGGAAGGCGCGCTCATCTTCGAGAATGATCGCGGGGGCTCCTACGAGTTGGGCGAAAGGTCGGTGCGTGAGATATTCTGTCAGCGCGGCGTGAGCCTCGTCTTCCTGAATGCGTGCCAGAGCGGTTCGGGAGGTCGGGCTGACTTCAACAAGGGCGTGGCGCAGGCACTGGTGTCCCATGGGTTGCCGGCGCTCGTCGCCAATCAGTATAGTGTGCTGGATTCCTCGGCTACATCGTTCGCGCAGCATTTTTATTGGTCCCTGGCGCAGGGGATGAGCCTTGGGCAGTCCGCCCGGGAAGCGCGCATCGCAGTGAATTACTCCTTGATGGGCGATCCCATAGACTGGGCGGTGCCGGTCGTTTATGCGCGTGATCCCAATAAGACTCTGTGTGTCCGGCCTGCGGTGGTGGACCCCGTGCCCGCCACAGCAGTGAGCAAGAGTGGCCGGCGGGCGATCCAGGGGCGGCCGGTGCGGGTGGCGTTCTGGGACATTGATAACGTTTTCCCCGCGCTTCAGGAAACACTGGAACGCATGAATGCGGGCCAGGATGTTTTTGGATTCGAACTCGTGGCACTGTCCGCGCCGGTGGATGCCTGGGATGTGGAGAACAAAGCGCCCGACGGGTCACCCTATCTTTGGGCAAATAAAGTCGCCGAGCGGCTGAAGCGGGCGACGGTGGACCTTCGCGTGGACATTCTGGCATGCATCACCCGGCACTGGATGTGCGATGATGATTACACCGGCATCTACGGCTGGTGGGCTGATCACAAGGAAACGCCGGTGGTCATGTTCTCCGCCGCTGGCCTGGACGATCTGGCTCCGGAAGGAAAGCAGACCGACCAGGTCATCGCCAATGTCCTGGTGCTGCTGCTCGCCGGTTATCTGAGCGAGATGGATTGCCATGACAAAGGGGACAGGCATTGCCCGATGTATCGAAACACGGAGCGCGACTTCGATCACATCACCGGGGTGCAGAAATTTGACGCCCACTGTCGCGCGATTTTGAAAAAGAAGATTCCGAAAGAACTTCCAGCACTCGAGTCCATGCTAACGACATTCCAGTAAAACAACCCACCGAAAGAGCATCAAGCATATGGCAACGAAACAAAAGAATACAAAGCCGGAGACGAACAAGAAAAAGCCAGCCGCAAAGGCACCGTCCGTGAAGACACCAGTGCGACGAGCGGCAGCTCCGTCCGCTGGTCCCGTCACCCTTGAGCAGGCCAAAGCCATAGCCCAGGCGCAAGTGCAGGGGCCCAAACGTGCGGTGCGCGGACTGGGGGCGAAATTACCGGAAGCCTCCGTCGGGAGCGTTGGTTCCGAACGGAAGAAGCTCGCGCTGCAACGCCGTAAGGAGAACGAACGGCGGATTCGTGAATACAAGGCCACGCTGGAAGTCATGAAACAGCGCGGTGTGAAAGGGCTGGCGCCCGCGGCTACAAAGCCGGGGAAGCGGCGTGCGCCCGGAGCACCGGTAGCGAAGAAGGCGCCCGCCGCCTCCGCGAAGCCTTTGCAGATCTTTGCCGAGGGGGATTCATGGTTTGACTATCCGGTGCCGTTTTTTGGCGGCGGCATTATTCCTCGTCTTGAAGACAAACTGGGGGTGCCGATCCTGAATCTCGCCAAGGCGGGCGATGAGGTCCGGTTCATGATGGGGGTGGAGGAGCGAAAGGTGCTTGCGAAGCAACTTACGAAAGGGTGTCCGGCGGGTGGACCCTGGGATGTTTTGCTTTTCTCGGGTGGCGGCAACGACATCGTGGATAATCCGATGGCTCTCTGGATCAGGGATTATAAAGCTGGCGTGTCGCCGGAGAAGCTCATTCACCAGGTGCGTTATGATGCGGCCCTGGCGCTGGTGCGCGCGGGCTACGAGGACTTGATCAGTCTCCGCGACAGCCTCAGTCCCGGCACGCACCTGGTATTCCACGCGTATGACTTCGCCATTCCGGATGGCCGCGGCATCTGCCACCTTGGACCGTGGATGAAGCCGACTTTTGACCTGCGGGGATTTCCGACGCGTGCGGCGGCGTCGCAGGTCGTGAAAGCCATGCTGCGGCAGTTCGCGGTGTTGTTGAAATCCCTGGAAGCCCGCGGCGGCGTGACCTTCATCAATGGCCAGGGAACGCTGGCTGCGGATACCAGCTCGTGGCACAACGAGCTGCACCCTTCGAAGGATGGCTTCAAGAAATTCGCGACGCTTTTCCATGCGAAGCTGAAGGCGCTGTTTCCCACTCGCGTGCTATGATCGGGGGAATGCAGTGGTGAAATTCCAGGTGATTCGGCTTGGCGCGGCTCCCGGGGTGCGGCAACTGTCGGGCCATGACTGAAAACGATGCCGATGTCCGCCTCCCCGGTGGTGAAGATGCAATGTCACGGACGGACCGCGTTCGCCGGGTGTTCTACTGGCTTGCCGGCGCCCGGTGGGAAACGCTGCGCCAGTGTCCTCATTCCGAAAGGGAGCGGGTCGCAGTGCTGGGGTCCACGGTTCTCATTCCCACGGCGATGGCTTTTTTCGCGATGTATTTCTATGCCCGCAGCCGGTTTGCAGAGCCGCAGACGCTTCTGTGTCTCGTCGGTTCGGTCGTGTGGGCCTTGGTGATCATGAATACGGACCGGATCCTGCTGGCGACTTACCGGCCGTTCCAGGCGTTCTGGCGGCGGTTCCTGCAGGTGATTTTCCGCTTCGGTCTGGCGGCAGTGGTTAGCGTGGCCATTTCCTTTCCGTTTTGTCTGGATCAATACCGGCCCGCGATCACCCACCGCTATCAGACGGAGATCCAGGGAGTGCTCAACCAGTTGCGGGAAGACGAGAGCGCGATGCGGAAGGGGCTGGTGTCAGCCTATGATACAGAACACGCATCGAAGGTGCAGGAGGCGGGAGAAATGGAGCAGGGCATTATCAATTCGGAATTGTATGCCGATGGGAAGATTGAGGAGGAAAAGAAGAAGATCACGGCGGTTGATTTCATCCCGCCCGCGACGCCGGGGACCCGGCAGTTGATCGCTCAGTCGGAGGCATTGAACGCCACCCTGACGAAGGCGAAAGCGGATCATCGGGATGCCGAGGATCTGCACCGGCGGCTGGTGGAGGCGATCGCGCGAGAGGTGGTGGGTCAGCCCAACGAATTTTATCCTGAGCCGAAAAAGCCGGGCGAGGGTCCGCGGACCAAGGACATGCAGCGCCGCAATCAGGATGTGACTGCGCAGAGCGCCCGGCTCCAGGCGACGGTCCGCGCGTTGACCGATTCGCTGGCGGCTCTGGAGAAACAACTGGCCGATGGACGGCTGATTGACCGGAATGCCCTGCTCGATGCGTTGCCGGAGCGGCGCCTCGCCTATGTGGCGGAGGGAACGGAGATGGAGAGAGTCCGGCAGGAGCGGCTGGCGGCTCTGCGCAAGGAGATCGCAGCCCACACGCTGGATCATGAGCGGGCTCTGCGCCTGCACGACGACCGGTTCCTCCCGCCGATTCAGCGCTACGAGAGCAAGATCAAAGGCATCCTGGATCCGATGGAGGAAACGATCGGTCTCTACAAAGTCATCTTCCTCCCGGCTCCGGATGCGACGGAGACCGAGAAGGGCGAGCAGGGTTGGAAATGGGTGGCCGGGCTTTTCCAGTTCCTGGTTATTTTCGGGACTCTATTCGTGCTCGATCTGGTGCCCATCATGGCGAAGATTTTCTCGCGTCCTGGTCCCTACGATGTGCTCGTGGATCAGGCTGAACTGGTCGCCGGACTGAATTTGCAGGCGTTCAAGAAAGCCTACCCGGATCACGCCAAACGCTGGGCAGCCGCAGGACACCCACCGGTTCCAGGTGACGTTTTACGGGCCCAACTCAGCCGCGCGGAGGGGACGTGAGCCGGGAGTTGCCCGTTTTGAGATGAATGTCCGGGGCTGCTCGTGCCCGACCGGTTATTTCAAATCATCAGGCAGGCCGGCGTCCTTGATTTTCACATCATTTTTCAGGCCGCCATCAATCCACCACTTTAGGATTTTGACTTCCTTTTCTGTGAGTTGGTCTTTGTCCTTTGGCGGCATGTGGTCGTCGTCGTCAGTAGGGAGCGCGGCGCGTTTGATGATGAGGCTTTCGGCAGACTTGCCGGCAACGACCGTCTTCTCGCCGCTGTCTCCGCCTTTCATGAGGAGTTCCAGCGTGTGCATGGCGAGCTTGCCCTTCTGCTTCTTCTCGCCGTGGCAGCCGTTGCATCGGGAGGCGAAAATGGGTTCGATCAGGCCGGCATAGACGGGCTTTTCGGGGTCCAAGGGACCGGCAGCAACGGGAGCCGGTGTCGGAGCGGGCGCGGGAGCCGGGGCCTGGGCGGTCTTTACTTCGCTGTCCCATCCGAGATTGATGGCGATGGCGGGCAACTTGCTGTGAAGAGCTTCGGCGGCGGGTTTAGTGACGCCGGTCTGCCAGACGTAGAGTTTCTTGAGCGCCGCGGTCTTTTCAAACTTGGGCATTGAGGCGTCGGTGACTTTAGTGCCGACGAGGTTGAGGTATTCGAGGGCAGCGAGGGTGGCGAGTTGATCGGCGGCAGCGTCGGTGACGGCGGTGTTGGCGAGATTGAGGCGCTTGAGGCCTTTCATGCCGG
>JANOZA010000479.1:0-3278 GCA_031429155.1 Verrucomicrobiota bacterium
GACGCCTACGGTTCCGCGCTGGCGCTCTCCGGCGATACGCTCGTGGTGGGCAAGTTCGGTGGGGGCGCTGGCGCGGCCTATGTGTATGTGCGCAGCGGCGGCACATGGACCCAGCAGGCGGTGCTCACCGCGAGCAACGCCGACCCGAATGACCGCTTTGGCGAGTCGGTGGCGATCTCGGGGGATCTAATCATCGTCGGTGCCCCCCGCGAGGCCAGCAGCGCGAAAGGGGTGAATGGAAATCAGGCCGACAACAGTCTCGGCTTTTGGGGCGCGGCCTACATCTTCAAGCGGAGCGGGACGACGTGGACGCAAGTGGCTTACCTGAAGGCCAGTAATTCCCGGGCGAACGCCACCTTCGGATGCTCGGTCGCCATCTCGGGCACCACCGTGGTGGTCGGCACGGGGATCGGCAAGTCGGCTTGGCAAGGTCCGGCGTATGCGGTCTTGGGTGACGACAGCTCCGCGACGGGCGTGGATGGCGACGACAGCAACGCCGACGCCCCCGATTCCGGGGCCGCGTACGTTTATTCCCTCCATGGAATCCAATGGCGCTTCGACGCCTACCTCAAAGCCAGCAATACGGATGCAGGGGACTCGTTCGGATACGCGGTGGCGATCGACGGCGACCTGATCGTGGTCGGGGCTCAAGGGGAAGCCAGCGCGGCGACGGGGGTGAATGGCAACCAGACGGACAACAGCCTCCCGGTCGCGGGGGCCGCTTACGTTTTCGCCCGCACGAATGGCGTGTGGTCGCAACAAGCCTACCTCAAGTGTTCTGCCCCGCAGATTCCCGGACCCTATGACGAATGGGGTATCGGTTTTGGAGGGGCCGTCGCCGTGCAGGGGAATACAGTCGCCATCGGGATTAGCGGTGCAGTGGAACAGCACCCCGGCGGCGATCGAGTCTGGATTTTCACCCGCAGCCCGGCCGGGGTGTGGACACAACAACAGGCGCTGGCCCCGCTGGTGCCCGGCAGTTACCTCGGTTACTCGCTCGCTCTCTCGGGCGAGACGCTGGTCGTGGGCCAATGCTTCGAAGGGGTGCTTAACGGTGGTGGCAGTCGCAAAGGCGAGGCCCACGTCTTCACCCGCAACGCGGGAGTGTGGACGCGGCAGGCGGTGGTCGTCCCGAGCAATGTGGGGACGAGCAGCTATGCGGGATTCGCCGTGGCCGCCGAGGGGGGCACGTTTGTCGTGGGATGTGGACGAAACAGCATTTTCAGTAGCGGGGACAACCGGGTGTGGATCTATACGGGCGCAGGGGTGCCGAATATCACCCTCGAACAACCGGCTGGCACCGCCCTCGCCAGCGGCGGCAGCCGGACCATGGGCCTCCTCCCCGGCTCGAGCACGGACGTGGTCTTCACCGTCCGGAACACCGGCACCCAGCCGCTCGCCCTCACCGGCACGCCCAATCCCGTGGCCCTGAGCGGCAGCAGCGACTTCAGCATCACGGCCCAACCGCCCGGCACGGTCAGTCCCGGCGGCAGCACCACCTTCACCGCGCACTTCGCCCCCATCACCGCCGGGCTGAAGACGGCGACGCTCACGATCCCCAGCGACGATCCCGACACCTCGCCCTACATCATCAATCTCTCCGGCCGCGGCCTCTCCACCTCCGATACTGACGGCGACGGCCTGAGTGACGCCGCCGAGTATAACCTCGCCGCATTCGGCTTCGACTGGCAAGTGAGTCAGCCCGCGCAGGTGGGCACCTACTTCACCAACGCCAACAGCGCCGGCCTTTACACCACCTCGCAAGTCCACGCGTTCAACCTGGGCACCCAATTGCTCACCCGGGATGCCGCTACCGGGCAATTCACCCTCGAACTTGGCCTCGAGAAATCGAACAACCTGCAAACCTTCACGCCCTTCCCGTTCCTCGCGCCGCAGACCTCTGTGCAGCCAAACGGAAAGCTGCGCTTCCAGTTCACCACCCCGGACAACGCCGCGTTCTTCCGCCTGAAAACGCAGTAGGCGAATCCGCTGCCGCATCCCGCGTGCCCGGCTGCAGGGTTTCCGCCCCTGACCGCGGTCTTTCGCGCACCAAGCCACAAAGATGCCCCTAATGCCTGGCGCTGCCGCGAATCTGCGCCAATCGTAGGTTGCTTCCCGCCTCATGCCCCACACCACCGACACCTGCCGCCTCCACGCAGCCCGCCTTGTGCCCGGACAGGACCTGCGCGTGGAACTCGAAAAGCTCACCGCCTTGAGCAACATCCGCGCCGGCTTTGTCCTCAGCGCCGTCGGCAGCCTCACAAAAGTCGCGCTCCGGCTGGCGAATCAGAAGGACACGCACACGATGGATGGCCACTTCGAAATCGTCTCCCTCACCGGCACGCTGGGCCCCGATGGCCTGCACCTGCACATGGCCGTGTCGGATGAGAAGGGCGTCACCACTGGCGGCCATGTGGTGGAAGGTTGCATTGTCTTCACCACCGTCGAACTCGTCATCGGCGACGCCGTGGGCCTCATCTTCCACCGCGAGACCGATCCCCGCACCACCTTCAAAGAACTCTCCATCCAGCGCGCCCAATGAACTCTTCCTTTCAAGTCACCCAGGTCGGCTCATGGCCGCGATCCGAGAGCCTCCTTGCTGCTCTCCGCGAGAAACGCATGGGCCGCATCACCGCGGCGGAGTTCGACGCCGTCGCGGACGACGAAGTGCGCCGCTGCGTGGCCATCCAGGAGGACGCGGGCGTGGACATCATCGTCGATGGCGAGCTGCGGCGCGACAATTTCTACTCCTTCATCACTGACAAAGTGGACGGCACGCGGCTCATGTCGCTGGCGGAGATGCTCGACACCGTGGAGGACAAGGCGGCGTTTGAGGAAATGCTCCAAACGCTCGACGCCCCGGCGTTCGCCATTCGGAATCCCACGTGCATCGGCAAGTTGAAACGCCGCGAGCCGCTGGCGGCGGATGAGTTTCGCTTCACGCGCTCGCTCACAGACAAGCCGGTGAAGGTCACGCTGCCGGGGCCCTATCTCCTCACGCGGGCCATGTGGGTCACAGCGCATTCCACCGCCGCCTATGGCGACAAGCCGGTCATGGCGGAGGACGTCATCGCCATTCTCCGCGAGGAACTCGAAGAACTGGTCCAGTCAGGCGCCGACTTCGTGCAGTTCGACGAGCCGGTGCTCACGGAGATCGTCCACGCCAGCGACGCCAAGCGCCGCACGTTCATGTGAGCCACCTTAGCAACCCGCCGTGATGCGGGTGCCGAACTCTCCTACGCCGCGGAACTGTATAACCGCGTCACTGAAGGCTTTGA
>JANOZA010000480.1:0-6866 GCA_031429155.1 Verrucomicrobiota bacterium
CCCGGCGGGCGCACCGTGAAGGTGGAGACCGTGGACAAGATGACGGACCGTCAAATCGCAGCCAAAGTCCGGGACTACTTTCAGCAGGAGCATCCGGCCATCCTTCGTTGAGGACCAGGGTTCGCCTGGGGTGAACACCCCATAGCAGGAGAGCGGCTTCATCGCCTATCAGACTGGACAATGGAAACCAAACTGACACACACCCGAAACAGCCTGCCGGAAAAAACGAGAATCGAAGTGGCGGCGCTGCTGCAGGAGCGGCTGGCGGATTCCATAGACCTGATGATGCAGGCGAAGCAGGCGCACTGGAATGTGAAGGGGCCGAACTTCATCGCGCTGCATGAACTCTTCGACAAGGTCTTCACCGACACGGGAAAATACGTGGACACGATTGCCGAGCGCATAGTTCAGCTCGGCGGCACCGCCCGCGGTACCATCCGGGTGGCCGCGCAGCAATCCAGCCTGCCGGAGTACGCACTCGACATCTCCAGTGCCAGTAAACACATCGCCGGGATGGCTCATGCCCTCGCCTTCTACGGCGAACTGATCCGCAAGGGTATCGAGACGGCCAACAAACTCGAAGACGCGGACACCGCAGACATTTTCACCGAAGTCTCCCGCGGGGCCGACTTCAATCTCTGGTTCGTGGAAGCGCACGAGCAGTCACAACATTGAGCACCACGCCCTGAAATCCTTTGCCAGCAACTCATCTCAATCCCCGGCCCAACACCACTATGAAATATACTAAAATCCTTCTCCTGATTCCTGCGATCGCCACCCTCTCCCTGACCTCCTGTGTCGTGCCGGGAGCTTACCCGGATGCCGGCGTTTCTACCGTCGGCGTCAGCTACGGCACTTACGCCACCCTTCCTCCAGGCTACGCTGGCGATGCCTATTATTATGGGGGCCGCTATTACTCCGGCGGACGCTATGAAAACGGCAGCTATCACGATCACGGGCGCACCTATACCAACCGGTATTATCACGACGGGCGCTACTACTACGGCGGTCGCCACGAGTCGCATGATGGCCATGGGCACGGACAGGGAGGCGGCAATTACCATGATCCCCGCGTCCGTTCGGATGGCCGCATACCCTACGGCTCCGTTCAGCCATATAGCCTGGGGCGCGGCCGATAGCGTGGAAAGCTGATTACGACACCACGGCGCTGCTGCGGGAGCCATTGCCGAGGATGCGTTGAAGCTCCTCACCGCAGGCGGGCACAAGGCGGGCAGCAGTATATACGAAGATGCCGGTGTCGCCGGTGGAAAAGGCTTTCGTCACCGCCCCCGCCCGGGAAAGGCGGCCCCCAACACATGACGCCACTTCCCGTGGCTTACCGGCGTGATGCACGCGCAGCGTGAAGCCTTTGCCATTCTCGAAGGGCTCCACGGTGGCGGTGATTTCCAGCACCGGGTAACGCACGGTGGCGAGGGCGTGGCGCTTGTAGGCCCGGGCGAACAGTTCCGTCTCCACCATGCCGGTGGGGTCGCAGAGGGTGAGGAATTTCATGGGTTCGCCGCTCTGTTGATGATGCGTGCGCTGTTCCACGATGAGGCCGCACATGACGACTTTCTCACCGATGAATTCCCGGAGCCGGGACACGGGGCAGTAGGTATCCCAGGCGATGTGGCTGAACAGGTCCAGAGGATGAGCGCTCACGGTGTAACCAAAAATCTCCTGCTCGGATTCCAGCCGCTGCTGCCGGCCGGGGCCGGCGAGTTTCAGTCCCGCCAGTTGATCCAGCGGCGGCGGCGGCAGCAGCCAGTCCTGCGTGTGAACGCCGCGCCGCGAACACACCTGCGCCTCCCAGAACAGCCGGGTCCGCGGCAGGCCAAAGCCATCGAACGCGCCGGCTCTGATGAGGAGTTCCACTTCCTCCGGTGACGGGCGCAGTCGCTCGTTGAAATCCGTGAGGCCGGCAAAAGCTCCAGTCGTCGCATGGAGTCTTTCCACGAAGCGGTCAGTGAGGCCTTTGATGGCACTAACCGGCACGCGGATGAGCCCGCCCTCTACGCGGAAGCCAGGCCCGGGTGCA
The DNA here is from genome assembly GCA_031429155.1 of Verrucomicrobiota bacterium. Classification (GTDB taxonomy): domain Bacteria; phylum Verrucomicrobiota; class Verrucomicrobiia; order Verrucomicrobiales; family V1-33; genus V1-33. The sequence goes on from JANOZA010000480.1 coordinate 2,039, forward strand.
TTTACATCCGGGGGCAGCAGGCGAATCCCCAGCCGGTGACACTCCAGCACATACACCAGCGGCGCATAGAAACCTTTGCCGTTCGTGAGCACGCCAGCCATGAATTCCGCAGGGTAATACCGTTTCAGCCACGCCGCCTGATAAGCCTCCACGCCGTAGGCGGTGCTGTGCGCCTTGTTGAAGGCGTAGCCGTTGAATCCGGTCACCAGTTGCCAGACTTCCTCAATGAGCGCGTCAGCATGACCGCGGGCTCTCGCGGACATTATAAACTCCAGGCCCATCTCCGCGATGACTTTGACTTTATTCTTGTTGAGCGCCCGCCGCAGCACGTCCGCGCGGCCGCCGGTGAGACCGGCAAAGGCTTCACAGATTTGCAGGATGTGCTCCTCATAAACCACGAGCCCGTAAGTGCTGCGCAGGCACGGTTCCAGGCACGGATGCGGATACACTGCCGGCTCCAACCCCTGGTAACGTCGCGTGAATCGCAGCTTCTTCGACTCGTTCGCCGCGCCAGGACGAATGACGCTCACGATGGCAATGAGGCCGTCAATCTCGCGCACGTTCGTCATCCGGCAGAGTGAGATCATCGCGGGCGACTCAATGTGATGAACAGCCCTGGCTTCGCCGCCTGCGATCATTTTCCACACCTCCGGATCATCCCACGGCTCCAGTTTTTCCAAATCCACATGAACCCCGCGCGCCGCCAGCGATGCGCACGCATCACGCATCACCGACAGCCCGCCCTGCGCGAGGATGTCCATCTTCACGAGGCCGATTTCCTCCACGGCATCCATGTCGAAGTGCGCTGTCGGCCAGCCTTTGCCTGACACGAAGGTGGGCGTCAGCGAACGTATCGGCTGGCGTGAGAGCACAATCCCGCACGGATGCATTTTTGGATAACGGGGGAAGCCGTCGAGGAATTCAGCCATCTCCACCGCCGTGCGATACGGCTCCTCTTTGAGCGGCAGATCGCGGCACTCCAGGCTTTGCTCCAGCTTCGCCATTAGCCCGGTGGATCCACTCCATGGGAAGCGCTCCGTGAAGCGCCGCACCTGGTATTCCGACACGCCGAGCACCTTCGCCACCTCACCAAACGCGCCGCGAGCCTGGAAGGTGTTGAACCCTCCGACCGCCGCGCAGTGCTCCGGACCGTACTTTGCGAAAAGGATGTCCACCACGTCGTCTTTGCGGTCGTGCGGGAAGTCCACGTCAATGTCAGGGAGCTTGTGCAGCGCCATGCGGTCCTTATTCAGGAAACGCCGGAAGTAGAGATCAAAGCGGATGGGGCACACGCCGCTGATGCCGAGGCAATAGCAGACCAGAGAATCCGCCGCACTGCCGCGCGTGATCCACGTGATCCCCTGCGCGCGACATTCCTGGAGCATGTCCCAGGTGATGAGAAAATACTCTTCGTAGCCGACCTCTGCGATGATGCCGAGTTCCTCTTCCGCCTGCGCCTGATGCTGCGCCGCACGCTCCCCATAGCGCTGCCGCAGTCCTTCCATGACTAGCCGCCGCAGAAACTCATTGGGCGTGCTTCCATCCGGCGGCTGATACGCGGGAAACTGCGGCGGCCCTATCGGAAAAACGAACGTGCAGCGGTCCGCGATCTCCCTGGTGTGAGCCAGCAGTTGCGGGGTTTCGCGAAAACGCCGCGCCAGTTCCGCCGGGGCACGGAAGTGATAAGCTCCGCCCGTTTTCTTCTCCGGATGCGTCTGCCGCAGCAGCGTGCCCGTGCGGATGCTTTGGAGAATATCCCACTTCAGGCGGTCCTGCGGCACGGCGTAGTGGACGCGCGGGCACACCACCCCCGGAAGCCCGTGCGTATCCTCTCGCGCTGATGTCACTGCGCGGTAAAAGCGCCCGGGAAACAGTGTCGCCAGTGAACCATCCCCGCTCACTGCGATGAGCCCGCCGGTCATGCCGTGGAGTGCCTCACGCCGCAGCGGCTGACGGTGCTGCGCGGCCACCGTGTCATCGTCCACGGCTGCAGCCGCCTTCCGTGACAGGAGGCGGCAGAGATTCTCCCAGCCGCGGGCATTCTCGACATAGAGGAGCAACGGCGATGCACCGATGAACACCTCCGCGCCAAACACCGCCTTCACGCCCGCCTCCTTTGCTGCCCGCGCCAGTTCCGGCGCACCGTGCAGGGCACCTGTGTCCGTCACCGCGATGGCTGGCAGTTCATACTGCACTGCCAGCCCAACAATCGCCTCCGGCGAAAGCGTGGAGTCGAGAAAGGAGTAGCAGCTCCGCACATTGAGCGGGATGCACGGCGTCTTCATAACGCTCTGACAGGCGCGAGAATTCCCTGCGGTCCGGCACGGAGGCGCAGATCATGACCGCGCATGATGATGTCCGCACCGCGCGCCGCGCGCAGGGCATCCACGGCGTGCGCAAGCTGGCGACGGGCCTGTGGACTGGCGGTGGTGCCATCAAGCGGCAGCGTCATTTGCCGCCAGCCATCATAGATATTTGCCAGCTTCAACGACACGAGGCGCAGACTCACCCGGCGCTTCCATGCCTGACGCAGCATGGGACGCAGGCGGCTGTAGATGTCGGTCTCGATATCGGTGGGCTCGGCGAGGCTTTCGCTGCGCTGGTCTTCGGCCATGTCGTTATAGCGGACCTTGACCGTGAGCGTGCGGATGCATTTGCCGTCGGCGCGCACTTTGGCCATCAACTTGTCGGCCATGCGGCGCAGCACAGCTTCGAGGTAATCCTCATCTGTCAGGTCTTCGCCAAAGGTTTCCTGCTCGCCGTAGGATTTCGCAGCCTCTCGCGTCACGACCAGCGGGCGGTCATCAATCCCCTGCGCATACGCGCGCACGCCGGCAGCCTGACTGCCGAGCAGCAGTTCCAGCATCTCCAGCGGCATCTCCGCCACGTGGCGTATCTCGCGCAATCCAGCAGCATCCAGCCGCTCCGAGGCCTTCGGCCCGATGCCCGGCAGCCACTTATTAGGCAGCGGATGAAGAAACTCCAACTCGCGCCCCGGCGGCACCTCGATGAACGCCGACGGCTTCTTCAGCTTCGACGCGATCTGGCTCACCAGCTTGCTGGAGGCGATCCCCTCGCTCACGGAAATTTTCAGCGACTGCCGGATCGCCCGCCGCACGGTGTCCGCCACTTCGCGCGGGTTTTTCCGCGAGCCGGTCAGTTCGTAGTAGCCCTCGTCTATGCCCGACACTTCCACGTCCGGCGTGAAGTCCCATGCATAGGCGAACATCCAGCGCGAGAATTGCTCGTAGCGTTCGTAGTCGCCCGGCAGCACAATGAGATGCGGGCACAGCTTCCGCGCCCGCACCGTCGGCATCGGTGTGTAAACACCCATCCGCCGCGCCTCATACGAAGCCGACGCAATGATCCCGCGCCGCTCTCCTCCCACGGCCACCGCCTTCCCCCGCAGCCGCGAATCCGCCGCCTGCTCCACCGATGCGAAAAATGCATCCGCATCCAGATGGACGATATGCCGGGATGGAGCGGATGAATTCATGACGGGGAGAAAACAGAACTGCTGTTCTATATCGAACAGATGTTCTGATCTTCCGCCCGGACTGTCAACGGCACGCGCCGCCCGGAGGCAAAATACTCCGGGTGCTCCCGTCCCCTTCCCTGCGTTGTCCCCGGCAGTTCAGGGCGTGAGCACGTGGCTCATCAGGAGAATGGCGACAAGAACGGCGAGACCGATACGGTAATAGCCGAAAGGCTGGAGACCGTGCTTTTGCAGGAAGGAGACCATCCATTTCACCGCGAGGAAGGCGGAGAGCCACGCGGCGAAACAGCCGAAGAGCATGGACGGGACACTGTAGGTATCGAAGAGAACACTGTAGTTCTTGAGGAACTTGTAGCCGGCAGCAGCGGTGAGGGTGACCATGCCAAGCAGAAAGCTGAACTCGACGGCGGCGATCATGTTCAGTCCGCAGAGCAGTCCACCGACGATGGTCATGAGACTGCGGCTGGTGCCCGGCCACATGGCAACGCACTGAAGCAAACCGATGATGATGGCGATGCGCGGCGTGATTTGCTCCAGCGTCAGGCCGATGCCGCGGGAGCCGGGGGCCGCGGTTCTCTTGAACCACGCGACGGCGAGAATGGCGACACCGCCGACGAACCACGACGCCACTGTTGGCCACAGGCCGGTGAGCAGCGCATCCACCTTCTTTTCCAGCAGCAGCCCGAAGATCACCACGGGGATGAAGGCGAGAAGGACGTTTCGCACGAGCAGCAGTCCCTGCGGATTTTTGCGAATGAGGGCTTGGCTCATGTCGCGGGCCTTTTGAAAAAAGAGGCCAGGGAGAGCGAGCATGGTTCCGGCGACGGCTTCAGTCATGCCCCTGGCTTTCTGAAAGTAGATGCCGAGCACAGCGAGAATGGCGCCCGCCTGAACGACGATGGCGAAGGCTTTGGAGGCCTCGGTATCAGGAATGCCCAGCGTCCGCTGCGCGAGGAGGATGTGTCCAGTGCTGCTGACGGGGAGGTATTCGGTGACGCCTTCGACAATGCCGATGATGATTGCTTCGATCCAGTTCATATGAGAGCCGCGCCATTCCGCCCAATTTTCTCAACTGGCAACCTGGAGAAGGAGAATTGTTTTGGAGGACAAGCCGCCGGCGCCGCTGAGCCTTGTCTCATTCGCGCTCAGTAAGTCGCCCGTCCGCCGGAGAGATCGAAGACCGCACCGGTGGAGAATGAGCACTCCTCAGAGCAAAGCCACGCCACGAGCGCCGCTGCCTCCTCGACCTTGCCAAAGCGGCCCATTGGGATCTTCGCCAGCATGTAGTCAATGTGCGCCTGCGACATCTGTTTGAAAATGTCCGTCGCAATT
>JANOZA010000481.1:0-3126 GCA_031429155.1 Verrucomicrobiota bacterium
CTTTGACTGTGTCATTGATGGAGACGTAAGCACCTTTAACGCCGGTGAAGACTTCGGCGACGTCGAAGGGCTGGCTCAGGAAACGCTGGAGTTTGCGGGCGCGGAAGACGGTGAGTTTGTCGTCGTCGTTGAGTTCGTCCATGCCGAGAATGGCGATGATGTCCTGGAGATCCTTGTAGCGCTGAAGAACGCGCTGCACCCCGCGGGCGACGCGGTAGTGCTCATCCCCGACGATTTCAGGAGAGAGCGCATTCGAAACTGAGGAGAGAGGGTCAACGGCGGGATAGATGCCGAGTTCCGCGAGCGAACGCTCGAGCACGACGGTGGAGTCGAGGTGCGCGAAGGTGTTGGCGGGAGCGGGGTCGGTGAGGTCGTCGGCGGGAACATAGACGGCCTGGAAGGAGGTGATGGAGCCGCTCTTGGTGGAGGTGATTCGTTCCATCATCGCGCCCATTTCAGCGGCGAGGGTCGGCTGGTATCCGACGGCGGAGGGCGTGCGTCCGAGAAGCGCGGAGACTTCGGAGCCGGCCTGGGAGAAGCGGAAGACGTTGTCCACGAAGAAGAGCACGTCCTGGTTCTTCTCATCGCGGAAATACTCGGCCATTGAGAGCGCGGAGAGGGCCACGCGGAGACGCGCGCCGGGAGGCTCGTTCATCTGACCATACACGAGCGCGACTTTGGAGCCGGGTTCGGTGATATAGCCGCCCTGTTCGTTCCGCACGATGTCGTGGCCGTCCTTCTTCACTTTGATAACGCCGGACTCAATCATTTCGTGATAGAGGTCGTTGCCCTCACGAGTGCGCTCGCCGACGCCGGCGAAGACGGAGAAACCGCCGTGGCCTTTGGCGATGTTGTTGATGAGTTCCATGATGACGACGGTCTTGCCGACGCCGGCACCGCCGAACGCGCCGACTTTACCGCCCTTGGTAAACGGGCAGATGAGGTCAATGACCTTGATGCCGGTTTCAAGAATCTGCGCGGACGGATCCTGGTCCACGAGGGACGGAGCCGGGCGGTGAATCGCATAACGCTTCGCCGTGACGGGAGCGGGCTGGTCATCCACGGCGTCGCCGGTGACGTTGAAGATACGGCCGAGCACTTCCTCGCCGACGGGAACAGTGATGGGGCTGCCGACGTCAATGACATCCACGCCGCGCTTGAGGCCTTCGGTCGAAGTCATGGCCACGGAACGGACCCAGCCGTCGCCGAGGTGACTTTGCACTTCACAGATCAGACGCGCCGGCTTGCCGCCGAGCGTGTAGTTGATCTCGAGGGCGTTGTAGATGGCAGGAAGTTTGCCGGTGGCGGAGAAGTCAGCGTCCACCACGGGACCGATGACCTGGACGATTTTGCCGATGTTGCTCATAAGAAGTGAAAGGAGTGGAGAAGAGTGAGGAGGATTAGGAAACCATTTTGCGGGTCGAAATGTCGAGGTCCGTCGCCCGGCGCAGGACACCCGTGGCATCCTCAGTGAAGGTGATGCTGTCGTAATAATCTTCGAGGGCGATGAACACGCCGACGGAGTTGACCCACTGCTTCAATCTGGAATTGCAGGTGCGCTCCCAAGCCAGGACTTCAATGGCCCAGCCGCGTTTGTGCATGCGCTCAAGGTCTGCATGAAAGCCGACGCCATCCAAAAAGCCGGCACCATCACCGGTCAGGACGACGGCAGTGCCGGGATTGCCATTACGATCAAAAGCGGTCCGCAACATGTGAACCTGGAGGGCTTGATCTATCGCCTGCTCGCGATTGGAAAGCGCTCCCCGCTCGAACAACTCCACCTTCACGCCAACCTGCTCCAGCTTGTTCCAGACATGGCGCAATGCGGGTGGCACCGAGCCGACGGCGATGGCGCTGGCCACGGTGCGGTCTGCGGAGGCGAGTCGCAAAAGGTTGTCGAACTGCATCCGCACCTGATAGCCAGCATCCACTCCCTCCTTCTGCGTGGCCACGGTTTTGGCACTGAAGAAGATGTTGGAGTTATCCAGGAAGATGAAGGCGTCTTTCATGGTGCGGGATCGGGACGTGCCCGGTCTATTCGAGGGCCATCTTGGCGGTGGTGATTTCGAGGAGTTCGTTGGTGATGGCGGCCTGGCGGAGCTTGTTATATTCAAGGCTGAGATCCTTGAGCATTTGCTTGGCGTTGTCGGTGGCGTTCTTCATGGCGACCATCCGGCTGGAGTGCTCGGAGGCGCGGGCTTCGAGCAGCATTTGATACAGCGTGTTGTTCACATACTGCGGGAGCACGGTGTTGAAGACTTCGCCGGCGGTGGGCTCGAAGGTGTAGTCCACGGTCGGGCCTTTGCTGGCGTCGGTGATGACATCGGCGCTGCCCATGCCTTCGTAGCTGCGTTTGCCGCCCAGGGTGACGGGGTTGATCGGCAGCAGTTGCTCGATGCTGGGGATGACGGTGACGGTGTTGACGAAGTTGTTAAAGGCCACCAGCACGCGGGCGTATTCGCCGGTGAGGTATTTGTCCTGGAGGAATTTCCCGACCACGCGCAGTTCGGCAAACTTGGCAGGGTCTTTGATAGGGAAGTCGGCCAGCAGGTTCTTCTTGAGCCGCCCCAGGGAGGCCGCGCCTTTGCGCCCGATGGTGACATACTCGGCGCTGGCGTCGTAGCCGGCCTGACTGACTTTGCGCAGCAGGTTCGTGTTGAGCGCGCCGCAGAGGCCTTTGTCGCTGGTGATGACGAGCACGAGCGTCTTGCCGCCGCTGCCGGGGGAAAAGAACGGATGCGCGTTCTCCTCCGCCTTCTCCTTGAGGCTGACTAGCACCTTGTTCATGAGGTCGGCGTAGGGACGGCCATTGGTGGCCTGGTCCTGCGCTTTCTTCATCTTCGCAGCCGCGACCAATTGCATGGCCTTGGTAATCTGGGCCGTGCTTTTGACCGACTTGATGCGGCGGCGGATGTCGCGGGTGCTTGCCATGGTGGATAAAAGTAATCAGTTATCAGTGATTGGTAATCAGTGGGCCAGTGCAGCAGCGGAAATCCGATTACTGATGACTGATCGCTGATTACTTTCCGGCTACTTCCAGGAGGATTTGAAGTCTGCGAGGGCACTTTTGATGTCCTCTTCACACTTCTCGATGCTCTTTTCGTTGCCGATCTTTTCAAGGAGGGG
>JANOZA010000482.1:0-1862 GCA_031429155.1 Verrucomicrobiota bacterium
GACTCGACTTGGAGGCGGGTCAGGTGACGGCGATGGCCTTTGGTCTTGTGAAAACCTTTGCGGCGCTTGAATTTGAAGTTGATCACTTTTTTGTCGCGGTGCTGATCCAGCACGGTGGCGGTGACAGATGCGCCTTCCACCAAGGGGTCGCCCACGCGGTTTTCGCTGTCGGTTCCGTAGAAGAGGACTTGGTCCAGGGTGATGGAGCTGCCGACTTCGGCATCGAGCTTTTCGACGTCGAATTTGATGCCTTGGGTAACACGGTATTGTTTACCGCCAGTTTTGATGATTGCGAAAGCCATATGCCTGGTGTCTAAAATGAACAACCCGCCACGACGAGAGCCGGGGGGCGGGAAGGGCGGCGACACTTCCACACCACTTTTCGGGCCGCAAGTGGTTTTTGGGGAAACCTCGAATCCCTTCCTCGTGAAAGGGTCTATGCACTCTCTTGCTGGTCTTTTCAGCCCAAAACAGCCGGGCCGGAGCGCGGCTTGATACATTTTGGAACCTTCCCGGAAGCTCTGAATCGCGAATCATTCAGTCAGGGGAGGAATCATCCGCGGCCAGCCTCGCGCGGCATTTCCAACAACCAAACAACCCCATGAAACTCCGCCAACAGCCCTCGCCGCCTCCGCGCTTCCGCTACTCCCCGTCAGTGCGCAGATTTGCAATACCGCGCAACCTATCGGTCCACTTCCTTGAACCTTCCGACAGGCCCTAATTCCGTCACCGCCTGTCGGCTTGAAAGTGACGCCCCCGTGGGCGGGTATAAGCCGCTCCCCTGCCCTACTGCCCATGTCTTCCCGATCACTCCTTTTCATTCTTGCCTCCGCCGCGCTGCTGCCGCGAGCCTCGGGGGAAGTCTCGTTCAATCGCGAGGTCCGGCCGATCCTGAGTGAAAACTGCTTCTACTGCCACGGCCAGGACGGCAACAAACGGAAGAAGGATCTGCGCCTCGATGACAGGGCGGCAGCACTGGAGAAGAAGGCGTTCGTCCCCGGCGATGCCGCCGCCAGTGAACTCGTGAAGCGAATCCTCACCACCGATCCTGACGAGCAAATGCCGCCGCCCGATTCCCACCGGCACCTCAGCCCGCAGCAGCGCGAGACTTTGAAACAGTGGATCGCCGAGGGAGCGAAGTATGAGGCCCACTGGACCTTCACCGCGCCCGTCCGGCCCCCGGTGCCGGAAGTGAAAAACGCCACATGGACGCGCAACGAGCTGGACCGCTTCATCCTCGCGAAGCTGGAGGCCGCCGGGCTCCAGCCCTCACCGGAGGCCGAACGCGCCACCCTCATCCGCCGACTGCACATGGACCTCACGGGTCTGCCGCCGTCGCCGGAGGAAGTGGATGCCTTCATCGCGGATGCCGCACCGGATGCTTACGAAAAGTTGGTGGAGCGCATCATGGCGTCGCCGCATTACGGTGAGCGAATGGCGCTCCCGTGGCTCGATGCCGCGCGCTACGCGGACAGCAACGGCTTCCAGCAGGACGGCGACACGCATCAATACATCTGGCGCGACTGGGTGGTCCGCGCGCTGAATGCCGACATGCCGTTCGATCAGTTTTCCATCCAACAACTCGCCGGCGATCTGCTGCCGAATCCCACCGACGACCAGCTCGTGGCCACGGCGTTCAATCGCAATCACCTGCTTAACGGCGAGGGCGGCGCCATCGCGGAGGAGCAGCGGAATGTGATCCTATTCGACCGCGTGGATACCACCGCCACCACCTGGATGGGTCTGACGATGGCCTGCGCCCAATGCCACGATCACAAATACGACCCGGTCACGCAGCGCGATTATTACTCCATGATGGCGCTGTTTAACAACGTGCCGGAAAGTGGCGTCCCGTCGGGAGG
>JANOZA010000483.1:0-4269 GCA_031429155.1 Verrucomicrobiota bacterium
CGGTCCGTGTTGGCTGATTGGAGGATGAAGGCATCCGCAGGCAGTACCGCGTCCTAACTAAAGTACAACTGCTATAATCGGAAAATCTTTCGACTCCCGGAAAACCCGGGAAACCTGGAGGTTAAGTGCGTGGGCCTTGCACCAGCAGGTCGTGATACTCCGGGCGGTTGAAGCCGTGTGGAATGCTGCCGACCTTCTCACCGCCCGGGCCGGCGATGGTCGGGAAGCTCACCATGGCGCTCGTCAGTCCGTATTTTTTCACCACGGCAAAGTCCGGCGGATCAATGAGATCAATGGAAGTGATCCCCATGTCTTTGGATGCCTGACAAAGCGTCTCGAATGGCGTCTTCTCGTAGCACCACTTGCAAACCGAGTGGTTGATGCGGCCTTTCAGTCCTGAGGCAGCGTCCGCCGCGCCGATGCGGGCAGCCAGCGATGCCGCCACCGCCGCAGCGGAGCCAGTGGAGAGAAAGTGACGGCGGGAGAGGTGGTTGGATGCTTTCATGACCACCGATCTTAGCCACTCAGAGGTGCAACGCCAGAAAAAGCGCATCCGCGCGCCAACAAACCGGCGCCGATGAGCGGAGTTTGGCCCGGTCGCTCGCTGGCGTTTTCTTTTCGGACAGCGCTGCCGGGGGGCTTGCAATTCGCGGCCTGCCACGCCATCAGCGCCCGTGATCATTTCCCCCCGCAGCCTCGAAGAAGTGTGCGATGCCGTGCGCACGCACCGCTGCGTGCTGCCCTCGCGCGGCGGCACCAAGCCGGCGCTCTCCCGAGCGGCGGACGATGTTGTCAGGCTCGACATGCGCCACCTCAGCGGCATGGTGGAATACGAACCAACGGAATACACCTTCACGGCGCTGGCGGGCACGCCGCTCGCCGTCGTGCAGGCGGAACTCGCGAGGCACGGTCAGTATCTGCCATTCGATCCCCCGCTCGCTGCCCAGGGGGCTACACTGGGCGGCACCGTCGCCTCGGGACTCAGTGGGCCGGGCCGTCTGCGCTACGGCGGCGTCCGGGATTTCATTGTCGGTGTGCAGTGGGTGGACGCACGCGGAACTGTCATCCGCGGCGGCGGCAAGGTGGTGAAGAATGCCGCCGGCTTTGATTTTCCCAAGCTCTTCACCGGCTCCCTCGGACGTCTTGGCATTCTCACGGAAATGACGTTCAAGGTTTTTCCGGCTCCCGCCGCACGCGTCACCTGCGAGATCATTTGCCGCGACCTCGCCGATGCCATGGAGCGCATGTGCTTCCTCTGCGGCCAGCCGTGGGAAGTGGAAGCGCTGGAATTGTCTCCAGCCGGCGAACGCCTTAAAATTTTTGTGCGCTTCATGGGAGACGAACCCGCGCTGACAGCACGCGCCCAGGCCGTTATCGCTGCCACTCAGCGGGAAGGACGCATCCTTCCCGAATCTGAATCCGCGGCCCTCTGGGACGGCCTCGCCGCCCTGCGTATTGGGGAAGCCGGGGCGCCGCTGGCCAAGGTGCCACTCACTCCTCTGCGCATTGCAGCCCTCGAAACCGCCCTGTCGAGTACGATGGCCTCCCGCCACTACAGCATGGCGGGTAACGTCGCATGGATTGCCGGGCTCGACTCCGCTGCACTTGATCCCGTTCTCCGCCGTGAAGACCTCGGTGGCCTCATGATCCGCGGCGAAGCACCGCTGCGACCAGGCAGACACACTGCCACTGACATGGAGGCTAAAATCAAAACCGCGATGGATCCGGATGGAAAATTTCCGCCGCTCCACATCACCGCGGCAAGCACGGACCACTGATCCCTTCCCGATGAAACACACCATTCCGCCCAGCGCCCCTGGCACTGCCCTGCACTCCATGACGGAGGCAGTGCAGGCATGCGTCCATTGCGGTTTCTGTCTTCCAGCCTGCCCCACATATCAGGAACTTGGTCAGGAAATGGACACGCCGCGCGGCCGCATCGTGCTGATGAAGGAGGTGCTGGAAGGCACGCTTCCGCTGACGCAGGCCCTGCCCCATGTGGATCGCTGCCTTGGCTGTCTCGCCTGCGAAACCGCCTGCCCGAGTGGAGTAAAATACCGCGAACTCATCAGCCCCTTCCGCGACCACATCCGGGAAACCAGGCCACGGACACTCGCCGAACGACTGCGACGCAGGCTCCTGCTCACCACACTGCCGCATCCGTGGCGCTTCCGGCTCGCGGCCCGCGGCGGCATCCTCACCCGGGGTTTGCACGAAATGCTGCCACGCGCGCTCCAGCCGATGCTCAGCCTCCTGCCGGACAAACTCCCGCCCCGACAGAAACTTGCCGCATCGTATCCCGCACAAGGAACCCGCCGGGCCCGGGTCGCGCTGCTTGCTGGCTGTGCCCAACAAGTCCTCGCGCCGGAGATCAACGCCGCCACCATCGCGGTGCTCACTCGTTGCGGTGTGGAAGTCGTCGTCCCGGGCAAGCAGGGCTGCTGTGGGGCACTCGCATGGCACGTCGGCGCCGGCGATGAAGCCCGCAAAGCGGCGCGCAAGAACCTCGCTGCTTTTCCCGAAGACGTGGATGCCATCGTCACCAACGCCGCCGGCTGCGGTTCCGGACTGCACGAATATCCTCTCATGCTTCAGGGCACCCCTGACGAAGCTGCCGCCCGGGCGTTCGCCCATCGCGTGCAGGATGTGAGCGTCTTCCTCGATCGCCTCGGCATTGAGGCGCCACCCGCTCCGCCGCACCCCATCACGGTTGCTTACCATGACGCCTGCCATCTCAGCCATGCACAGGGTGTGCGGAGTGCGCCACGGGAGTTACTTCGCCGCGTTCCAGACCTCGTGCTGAAAGAGATTAACGATGGCGACATCTGCTGCGGCAGCGCCGGAACCTACAACATTGATCAGCCTGAAATCGCCGCCGGTCTGGGCCGCAAGAAGGCGGAAAACATCTCCGCCACTGCGGCGGAGTTCGTGGTCATGGGCAATATCGGCTGCATGACACAGATCACTGCGCATTTGCGCCGCCACGACGCCGCCCCGCGTGTGATGCACACGATGGAACTTCTGGCGCTGGCCTTCGAGGGAACGCTGGGAGTGTAGCCTCCGCAATCAGCCCATCATCTTGTCCCGCTCCAGCTTGAGCCCCATCTTGCGATAGAGCGTGGCGATGGAGACGCCGAGCATGGAAGCCGTCTTTTCGCGTGAGCCCTCGTTGTACTTCAGCGTCTCGCGGATGAACATGCGCTCCTGCTTCTTGATGAAGTCGTTGAGCTTGCCACCGATGGGCAGGCTGTGCTTCATGCGCTCGTTTTCGTCATCGCTGATCTCCACTCGCTGCGTCACTTTCGGCGGCAGATCGGTGGGGCGGATGCGGGTATCGTCCGCGAACGAACAGGCACGCTCGATGGCGTTCTGAAGTTCACCCACATTGCCCGGCCAGGCGTAGTCGGTGAGGAGCTTCAGCGCATACTTGTCCACTTCCTTCTTCTTCGACTGCGTGAGCCGCGTGTAGTTGTTGAGGAAGTGATCCACGAGAAGCGGGATGTCGTCGCGGCGGCTGCGCAGCGGCGGCATGGTCATGGGAATGACCGAGATCCGGTAGTAAAGATCCTCACGGAACTTGCCCTCCCGCACGAGTTGTTCGAGCGGCTGACTGCTGGTGGCGATGAAGCGGAAATTGAGATCGCGCGGGAGGTTCCCGGCGAGGCGGCGGGCGTTGATGTCCTCAAGGAACGAGTCCAGTTGTGACTGTAGCCGCACGGGCAGGAGGTTGATTTCCTCCAGCACCACCGTTCCGCCGTCAGCGCGATAGAAGATCGTATTTGCCCCGCCAAACAACTCCTGATCCAGCAACTCCGCCGGCAAAGCGGAGCAGTGGAGGACCTTGAACGAAGCGTTCTTGCGCCGGCTGGTGTTGTGAATGGCGCGCGCCACCATTTGCTTTCCGCTGCCGAACTCGCCTTCCAGCAGCACTGGGCTATCCTTGTCTGCGACCTTGCCGACGAGCGAGAGAATCTCCTGAATCTGCGGGCTTTTGCCGATGAGATTTGACGATCCGGTTAACTGGACAGCGGTTTCGGCTTTGGGAGTGCCGGGAGCAACGGCCGCCACCGAAGAGTTGCCGTTCTTCTGCATCGCTCGATTGATCGTCCGTTGAAGGTCTTCGAGATCGAAAGGCTTGGTCAGATAGTCGAAGGCTCCGAGCCGCATCGCCTCCACAGCGGTCTCCACGCTGCCGTAACCCGTGACCATCACCACTTCCGTCTGCGGGAACCGGGCCCGGCAGTCCTGAATGATTTGCAAACCGTTCAT
>JANOZA010000484.1:0-4124 GCA_031429155.1 Verrucomicrobiota bacterium
GTGTTTGTATTTATAGCCTTCCGCGGGGCCCCGCCCAACGGAAAATCGGGGGCCCTCCGTCCGCCCTTCGGCGTTTTGCTTCTGCGGGCATTTTTTTCTTGCCGCCCCCCCCCCCCTTGCCGGCACTGCTATCAATTCTTCATGACTGCACCCTACACACCCACGCTCCCTCGACATCTCCGCCGTCACCCTTGCGCCGGAACTCCTCGCCCTCACCGAGCGCCTCGCGGGAAAAGGCACGACCTCTGTGCCCTCACCCGCCTTTTCCCGGGGTTGGGCAAACGGCTGCCTCCGCTACCGTCCCTTGCCGACGGGGTCGGCGACGGCGGGGAGCGTGTTGTTTTTCAACCGCTTGTGCGAATCAGACCCTCTCTCCCCGGCCCCGGCCCCGCCCATGCCATCAGCCGCGATAAGCAAATTCCTTTCAGACGGACACACAGATCCTCATCACCGCCACGCACACTTATACCGGTGCGCCGACCATCAGCGCCGACACCCCTGCGGTTGATGGCGCCGCCTCCATCAACACCAGTCCCGTGACCCTCAACGGCGGCACGCTGCGCGGACAAATCATCGGCACGAACCAGTGGGAGCAGACAAAGCCGGTCAGCATCACCCTGGTGAAGGGAAAACATCTGCTCCGCGCTACGCTTCCGGACGGGAGTTGCGGGGAGACCATTAAGGGATTCTGACCCGGGTGAAATAGTCGAACGGTCCGATGGAAAGCCCGTCCCGGTTTTCCAGCGCGAGTAATGTCGCCGGACGCACGCTTTGCGCACCGGCGTCGCCGGGTGTCACTTCACTCTCTGCCTGGCTGGCCCGATCGTTCCGCCTTCCACGAATTTTGCCTGGAAGAACCCCTTCCGCCGGTCGTCCTTGCCTTCCTGCAGATTCGCAGCCCAGCGGACGATTCGGCGGATCATCGGGCCGCTGTCCCAGGAGATGTGGGTGACCGCCGGCTGATACCATTGGAACCCCGGATCATGGTCGGTGCAGACCAGCGACAAATCCTCCGGCACCCGCAACCCCCGCTTGATGCAAAACTGGAAAGTCGCTGCCACGAACGGGGGTTCTTCGACAAACAGCGCGGTGGGAGGCGTGTAGCGGAAAAGGGACTCCAGCGACTGGTGGAATCCTGCGGCGGTTTCATCCCATGTTTGCAATTGATAGGGTCCGGTGGCAATTCCGTGCGATTCCAGTTCATCCAGAAACGCCCGTTCGAAGCGGCCGGGTTCGGGAACCACGCGGTGGGGGCGGCACAGCAGGACGATCCTGCGGTGGCCCATTCGGACCAGTTGCCGCACCGCTGCGCGCATCGGCGCCACTTTTTCAGGGATGATGCTGGCGATCGGCACCCGATTGGCCCGCCCGGCGAAGGCAAACGCCGGCACCGGTGAGGCAGCGAACCATTCCAGCACCTCGCGGGCTCCGGAAAAGATGACCCATGCGTCTGCGGCAGTGCTTTCAACCATCCGGGCCACACGAGCCGCCTTGTAGCCCAGTTCGATCTGAGTGCTCGGCGCGAATTCCGCGTGGTGCCCGGACTCACGCAGGGCGTGGATCAGCTCCACAAAATAATACGCGCTCCGGTCCGCCGGCTCGCCGACGAGGACGGCCAGCCGCAACGGACGCTTCATCGCGCCCACGCCTTCCGCGACGATGCTCCGTTTCTTGCCCCGCCCCTGCGAGAGCAGCAGTCCCTCGCCTTCCAGATCCACCAGTGCGGCCTCGACCGAAGCCCGCGAAACTCCCAGATCCCGGGCGAGCCGGATCACCCCTGGCATCTTGCTCTGCCATCGTCCGCACGTCAGTTCCTCCCGCAGAAATCCGGCGAGCTGTTTGGCGGTGGAAAGGCGATGCCAGTTGGCCATGGGCGAATGGTTTGAGTGGATCGAAGCGGGATGGAAAGCCGGGGATAATCCACAACCATGCTGAGGGCAAGGATAGTCGCCCGCAGGGAACTGTCTTGGCGGGCGGCGGCAGATCGTGATCTAATTTCAACCGGGCGGGAATTGCGTGAAGCGCGGTGCTCCCCGCAAAATCCAGTAACAACCGTGACGTCAAAACCCAAACTCCTTGTCGCCGGCCTGGCCGCGCTCTTTCAACTGCTGCCAGCACACGCCGCGCCGGTCACATGGGGCGGGTGGACGGCTGTGACCAACAACACCGCGATCCAAACGCTGGGCGGTTACACGACTTACGGCGGGGTGAACTTCAATGGCTCCACCACCACGATCAATAATGGGACTGCGGACGTGACTTTCACCGGCATCGCCCAGAACGCCAGCGGCACGGCGGCGGGCATCACCATCGCCACGGCCAACTTTGACTTTCAAAGCACGGCCGCCAGCAATTCCAATGTGACTTCCGCAGTCGGTTCCCCGCAGACGTGGACCACCGTTTTGGATCGTGTCATTGGCGACTTCAATAACGCGGCCTCCATCAATCTGACGGGGCTTACCGCGGGCAGCAGTTACTACGTGCAGTTCTTCTCCTCCGCGCCTGACGCCAACATTCTCGCCAATTCGAAGATCGCGAGCGGCGGCGTGGACAGCCCGACCTTTGGCAATCATGTCTCGGGGGGCACGAAGTATATCATCGGCACGTTCACCGCTGACAGCACGAGCCAGTCGTTCGCGATTACCGGGACGGAGCCGACTTACAGTGCGCTGGTCATCGGCGTGCAGCCTGCGAGCGGGGACATGACTCCGCCGGCGATCTCCAGCCTCAATCCGGCGGACAATGCGGCGAATGTGCCCCCGGGGGCGAATCTGGTGGCGACCTTCAATGAAGCCATCGCAGTCGGCTCCGGCAACATCACGCTCAAGAACCTGACGGACGGCACGCAGACGACGATTGCGGTCACCGACGCGACACAGGTTGCCGTCTCGGGGCCGACGCTGACGATCAATCCATCGGCGGACCTCCTGCCGGGCAAGGCTTACGCCATTCAAGTCGCCGCGACGGCGATCCGCGACACGGCCTCGCCGCCCAACTCCTTCGCCGGCATCGCCGACGACACGACGTGGAACTTCACGACAGCCATGCCGGACACCACGCCGCCGGTGTGGACGGTCTCGTGGCCTCAGGCGAGTCAGTTGTCGGCCACTTCCATCAGTGTCCGGGCGCAAACGAACGAGAACGGCACTGCTTACTATGTCGTCGTCGCTGCGGGAGCCGCCGCGCCGTTGTCCGCTCAGGTAAAGGCCGGCAACAACAACAGCAACGCACCGGCGCTGAAGAGCGGCAGCATGGCGCTGACTGCCAACACGGAAGCCAGCGCATCTGCCACCGGACTGACCGCCAACACTTCCTACGATGTGTATTTCGTCGCCGAAGATGCCGTGCCGAATCTACAGGCGGCACCGGCGATGGTGAGCGTCTCGCTGTCGAGTCCCGCAGGCGTGACATGGGGAAGCTGGACGGATGTGGCCGACAACGCCGCCATTCAGACGATCGGCGACTACCCGACGGTCGGCGGGGTGAATTTCAACGGCTCCACCACCACCATCAACAATGGCACCGCAGATGTCGTCTTCACCGGCATCGCGCAAAACGCGGGCGGCACGGCTGCGGGCGTGACGGTCACGACCGCGGGCTTTGATTTTCAAAGCACCGGCGCAGGCAATTCCAATGTGAGTTCCGCGATCGGTGCGCCGCAGACATGGGGCACGGTGCTGGATCGCGTCATCGGCGACTTCAACAACGCGGCGACGATTGATCTCACGGGGCTCACGGTCGGCGGCAACTATTACGTGCAGTTCTTCTCATCGGCACCCGATGCCAACATCCTCAGCAACTCGAAGATCACCAGCGGCAGCGTGGACAGTCCGTTCTTCGGCAGTCATGTGTCGGGTGGCACCAAATACATCATCGGCACCTTCACCGCCACGGGCACGGCGCAGTCGTTCGCCATCTTCGGCACTGAACCGACCTACAGCGCGCTGGTGATTGGCGTGAACATTCCCGGCAGCGACACGACTCCGCCCGCGATCACGAATCTCGGCCCGGCGGACAATGCGGCGAATGTGCCGCTCGCGGCGAATCTCTCCGCGTCGTTCACCGAGGCGATTGCGGTGGGCTCGGGCAATGTCGTGGTGAAAAACCTGACCGATGGAACGCAG